>CAYJFV010000244.1:0-2923 GCA_964369275.1 uncultured Desulfovibrionaceae bacterium | reverse complement strand
CTTCAAATTCTTCTGCAATAACTTTATCAGCACCAAGTTCAATAAGATATGGACGTTCGGTAAGGAAACGAGTACGAGCCACAATAAATATTCTTGGATTTAGCTTTTTCGCTGTAGCAATAATAGCACGTGTAGCAGCAGGATCAGGTGTAAGAATTGCTAAAGCTCTTGCTCTTTCAATGTCGGCATGTTGTAGAATAAGGGGTAAGCTTGCATCACCGTGTTTTATTGGTTCAATATCACGGTATCTTGCAACTGTATCGGGGTTTGCTTCAAGGATAGAGTATTTAATACCAGATTCGCGAGCAACTTTTGCAAGGCTTTTACCGCCAATACCAAAACCTACAATTAGTAGGTGATCATTTAGAACATCATGCCCGTCTTCTGTTGTTCCATCGTCATGATGAGTTTTACCCGCATAAAATATATTTGTAATAAGGTTAGCAAATTTAGGTGCTAAGCCCATAAATACTGGTGTAAGAACCATTGTAATAACACTTGCAGCTAAGAAAAGCTGGTAAGTGTCGTTATCAATAAGTTCATAAGCCATACCCTGACGAGCTAAAACAAAAGAGAACTCACCTATTTGGGCAAGCGAAAATGCTACTAAAATAGCTGTTTTTGGCGAATATTTTAATAAACGCACCACAGGGTACACCACAAGCATTTTTAGTAATATAAACCCACCTGCAACAGCAACAATAAATTCAATATTTTTTATAAAATAAGGTACGTCAAGTAGCATACCCACGGAAATAAAGAAGAGCGAGGTAAACACGTCTTTGAAGGGTAGAATATTTTCAAGAACCGAAAGCGAGTATTCAGATTCCGCAAGCAATACGCCCGCAATAAAAGCACCTAGTGATAATGATAAGCCCGCGTAAGAAGTAAGAAGTGCAATAGCAAAAGTAATACCAAGTGTTGCAAGTAATAGAAGTTCACGGCTACGCGTTCTCATAATCAATCGCATAAGAATTGGTAAACCGTATTTACCACCAACTAAAATACCTATAATTATTCCTAAATCTTTTGAACCTGTAATTAGCATTTCTTGTACAGTGCTATCTACACTGCCAGCTAAAAACGGAATAGCAAGCATCATGGGTACAATTACAATATCTTGAAATATAAGAATAGCTAAGCAAAGTCGACCTTGTGGGGACTCCATCTGAGCTTTTTGCTGTAAAAGCGAAAGAACAATAGCAGTTGAAGATAATGCAACAAGAAAACCAAAGAAAATGCTTTGTGTTAAATCAGAGGTTAATATCATTGCGAAAATTATTGTCATGGTGATTGTTAGGAACACTTGCCCTGAGCCACCACCAAGAATAGGCTTTTTAAGTCTTTTTAGCTCGCCACCAGACATTTCCATACCAATGGTAAATAATAGAAGTACAACGCCAATTTCTGCTAATAAATCAACCGCATGCACGTCGCTTACCAATTGTAATGCGGTAGGACCACAAAGCACACCAGTAAGCAAGAAGCCAACAATTGAAGGAATTTTAATCTTATAACATAGTAATAATACTATAATAGAAAGACAGAACACAGTAACTAATTCATTTAAAAAATGCATATTTACCTCATGTTTAGTTTTAGCAATAATAGCTGAGCAAGCTAAGAATTTATAATTTATTAATGTTAAAAAGTCAAACTTATAAATAAAATACTCTTTATTTCTATCAAGAAATTATTTTGTAGTGCTGAAATATTAATCTGTTATAAATTTTCTTACTTTATATAATATTGCTTTTAAATGCGTAATTTGTTATTGATTTTTTACTGCAATTTATGCAAGCACAGTTTGCCAAAGGAACACGTATGGCGTTTGAACCAACACCAAATGAATTTAGACTTGAAGCTGAAAGCACTATACATAAAGTGCGAGTTGTAACACGCTTCTCACATATTGGCGACGTTATACTTCTTTCAGGTGTGCTTCTATGGCGTTTTAAAGAATTAGAAGAACGCTTTATTGTTATTACCGCAAAAGGTATGGCAGATATTTTCAAGTATAACCCAGCTGTGTTAGAAGTGGTTGAGTATTCAAAAGATGAATTAAGAGGCAAGAATTTAAAAAAAGTTGCTAAAGAACTTGCCGAAGAATACCCCTACCCTCTTTATGATATGCACGATATTTTACGCACTAAAGTAATAAAACACTTTTGGCAATCGCAAACATACACATATAATAAAGATTTTTTGCCAAGACGTATATTTTTATTATCAAGAATACTTCCTAACCGCATACGCCCAAAGTCTTTAAATAAGCACGTGGTAGAGCGTTACGCCTACAATTTCTCTACAACTATTCCCACACTTGAAGAACTAAAACCTCATATTTTCTTAGATAAATATGACGAAGAATTTGCAGAAACTTTTTTCAAAAAAAGACAAGTAGGAAGCAAAAAAATTATAGCAATACACCCCTTTGCAACAAATAATGGCAAAGTTTGGGCTGAAGATAATTGGAAAAAACTATATATTGAACTTTTAGACGCCCATTACTTTCCGCTTTTCATTGGCGTTGGTAAAGATTATGACTGGGTTGCCAAAGAACATAAAGCCATAAATGCATGCACCTTGCGTGAAAGTGCTACTTTATTATCAAAATGTACATACCTTGTTACTGGCGATTCTGCCCCCTTACACCTTGCAAGAGCTGTAGATACGCCCGTTATAGCTTTGTTTGGTGCAACAGCTACCGAGTGGGGATTTTTCCCAATTGGTAGCGAAAGCAAAGTATTACAAAAAAAACTTCAATGTGTGCCATGTTCATTACACGGTAAAGTAAAAAATTGCCCCCGTAATTTTGCCTGCATAAACGATATTACCGCAAAAGATGTAATGGAAGCAATAAATAACTAGCTTTTCAACTAACACTTTATTTCAGTTTGCAATATCTATTTTTTTCTTTTTT
>CAYJFV010000243.1:0-2924 GCA_964369275.1 uncultured Desulfovibrionaceae bacterium | reverse complement strand
ATGCCAAAGAGCTGTTAAACAATTAGGTTTAACTACTCGTATAGTGCATAAAGAAACTCTTGCTGAAATTAATAATGCTGTTTTACCTGCAATTTTATTGCTTCAAAACCAGCAATCATGTATTTTAGTAGAAAAAAGAGAAGCTGAAGTTGTTGTTATTTTCCCTGAACTTGGCGACACTTCTTCAATTGTACCTTTAGAAGTTATTGAAGATGTTTATACAGGTTATGCAATTTTTGCTTCATTAGATCCTGTAGTTGATAAACATTTGAATAGTATTGTAAAACTTGATACTAAACGTTGGTTCTGGGATGTTATTTTACATTACTTACCAATTTATCGTCAAGTTGTGTTTGCAAGTATAGCTATTAACATTTTAGCACTTATTGGTCCTTTATTCTTTATGAATGTATATGACCGTGTTGTGCCAAACCTAGCTTATGATACCTTATGGGTATTAGCAGTTGGTGTTTTTGTTGGCTATATGTTTGAATTTGTTTTACGTGTTCTTCGTAGTAACTTTACTGATAGAGCAAATAAAAACATTACTGCAATCATAACAACAAGATTAATGCAAAAAATCTTACAAATGAGATTAGAAGATAGACCAGATTCTTCTGGTGCATTAGTTAACCACATGAAAGAATTTGAATCTCTTCAAGATTTCTTTAGTGCGGTGTCATTACTAACTATTATTGACTTACCCTTCCTTGTATTCTTCCTAATTATTGTATTCTTTATTGGTGGTGCTGTAGTTGCCCTTCCAATTATTGCTATAATTGTTTTATTATGCGTAGTTATGTTTATGCAATACGCAGTTAGAAGAAACTCTGTATTAAATCACCAAACTAACGTAGAAAAAAATGCTCACTTAGTTGAAATGGTTGGCGGTATAGAAGCTATTAAAATGGCTGGTGCTGAAAACCGTATGCTACAAATTTGGGAAAAAATTACAGCGTACTCAGCTACAGTTGTTCAAAATTCAAAATCTACAACAACAATTGCTGTAAATATTGCTTCTTTTATTAGTCATTTTGTTTCAGTATCTCTTATTGTTTGGGGTGTTTACCTAATTGGTAATAACCAACTTACAATGGGTGGTCTTATTGCGTGTAATATCCTAATTTCACGTTCAATGAGCTTTATTATGCAACTTGCAGCTTTAATGACAAGATATCAACAAGCTAGAGTTTCATTAGAAGTTCTTAACAAACTTATGGACTTACCAGCTGAACGTCATACAAGCACGCACTTAGTAGAATTTAAAGAATTAAGTCACTCATTAGAACTTTCACGTGCAACCTTTGCTTATAAAGATACACACTTACCTGCTATTGATAATGTAAGCCTTACAATTCAACCAGGTGAAAAAGTTGGTATTATTGGTAATATGGGTTCAGGTAAATCTACTTTATCACGTTTATTATGTGGTCTATACACTCCAACACAAGGTGCTGTAAAATTTGGTGGTGTTGACTTACGTAGATTAGACATTTCTGAATTTAGAACTCGTGTAAGCTTCCTTTCACAAGATCCGTTACTATTCCACGGCACTATTAGAGAAAATATTGCTTTAGGTTCACAACACATTCCTGACCAATTAGTTGCAAGAGCCGCTTGGATTGCTGGTGTGCATGACTTTGTTCAAAATATGCCAGAAGGTTATGCAAAACACGTAACTGAAAAAGGGCAAAACCTTTCAGGTGGTCAAAGGCAGTCAATTGCTTTAGCACGTGCCTTACTACATGACCCTGATGTTCTAATTCTTGACGAACCAACAAATAATATCGACGGTATTACAGAATCAAGAATTAAAAATAGATTAAAACAAGTTGCTGAAAAGAAAACTTTAATCATCAACATGCACCGTATGAGCTTGCTAGACCTAACCACAAGACTTATCGTTTTACAAAATGGTAAAATTATTGCTGATGGTCCAACAGAAAAAGTTTATGCATGGTTACGTGGTGAAAAAATTCAAGACCCCTCAGAAATTGAAGTAAAAGATACTGGTTCTAGTGAAGCAGAAGTTTCAGAAGAAACCAGCACTGATATTTCAAATCAAAATGCGGTTACTGAATAAGAAAGTGTACAAAGTACGTTTTGGCAATTACATTAATAACTAAGACCCTTAAAAAAAGCGGTAATACACTATGAAAAAATATAGTAAAAAAGATAATAATACTGATTTAGATATGAATCTGAATACAGAAAATGAAGTTTCAGAAGATTCAGCATTAAATGAAGAATCAACAGAAAAAACTTCAAGTTTAGAAGAGCTTTCAGAACCAGAAATTTCTGAAGAAGATGAAAATAAAGTTGATCTTGAAGAGTTTTTAAAACCTTTCAAAAATGAAAACGAAGAAGAAGTAGCTGTAGAAGAAGCAGAAGCTATACAAGAAGATGCTACTCCTGTAGCTGAAAAAGCAAAAAGCAAAGTTTCTTCAAGTGAACTTGAAGTTGAAAGAGTTTTCATGAATGACACTGATGCAATTTGGAGTGATGAAGGACCTAAAACTCAGCATACAATTAGTATTATTGTAGTGCTTTTAGTTCTTGGCTTCATTATTTGGACTTCTTGGGCTACAGTAGATGAAATTACTCGTGGTGAAGGGCGTGTTATTGCTTCTTCACGTACACAGGTTATTTCTCACCTTGAAGGTGGTATTCTTACTGATATTTTAGTAAGTGAAGGCGTTATTGTTGAGCAGGGTCAAGTTCTTGCACGTGTAGAAAACGTAGCGACTGAAAGTGTGTTTAGAGATACTCAAAATAAAGTTTGGGAACATACTGCTGCAATTTTACGTTTAGAAGCAGAATTGAATAATACTGACTTAGTTTTCCCTGAATACTTAAGACAATTTGCACCTGCTATCGTTGCAAGAGAACAACAAGTTTATTTATCACGTCAACAACAATACTTA
>CAYJFV010000242.1:0-2951 GCA_964369275.1 uncultured Desulfovibrionaceae bacterium | reverse complement strand
CACCTCTTTTCGCCATTCTGAAAAAAATTTTGAGAAAATAGTTGATATTTTAGCAGAGCAAATTGAACATGTCTCAAAAAAATTAGCTTAATATAATTAACTGAAATAATTATCTATATCTGTTAAATTTGACATCAAATACCTAAAGTGATAATTAAATTATGTAATTCTAGCATTTTAATAAAACAAGGTTTAGCATAACATGAACAAACTAAAGCCAATGATGCTTGTTGGAACTGGTTCTGACGTTGGAAAATCAATTGTAACTACCGCATTTTGCAGGATTTTTAAAGAAGATGGTTATTCGCCTGCTCCTTTTAAAGCTCAAAACATGTCGCTAAACAGTTATGCCACTAAAGATAATTTTGAAATTGGTAGGGCTCAGGCTGTTCAAGCAGAAGCCTGTGGTATTGATTGCACTACTGATATGAACCCTGTTTTATTAAAGCCAAACAATAATTTAACTTCTCAACTTGTATTGCATGGTAAGCCAGCAGGCAATAAAACAGCTGCTGAATATTTTATGAAAGATAATAAAAAAGAGCTGTTTAAAGAAGTTCAACAAGCCTTTGATAGATTAAATTCTACCTACTCGCCAGTGGTAATGGAGGGTGCAGGCAGTATTTCTGAAATGAATTTATGGGAGAAAGATATTGTAAATATGCGTATGGCACAATACGCAAATGCGGCTACTTTTTTAGTGGCAGATATAGACAAAGGCGGTTTATTTGCTTCGGTATATGGCTCTATTGCACTACTTTCAGAAGAACAACGCTCGCTTATACAAGGGATAATTGTAAATAAATTTCGTGGCGATATTTCTCTTTTTGAGTCAGGTAAAAAAATTATTGAAGATTTAACACAAAAGCCAGTAGTGGGCATTCTACCATATTTTACAGATATTTTCATTGAACAAGAAGACTCTGTAGCACTTGAAAAAAGTTTAAAACAAAGTGCAAAAGAAAATGCTATAAATATAGGTGTTATTCTACTAAAAAGCATTTCAAATTTCACTGATTTCAATATGTTAGAGATGATAGATAATGTGAATGTTGTGTATATTCAAAATCAAAAAGATATTGAAAGTATGGATATTTTAATAATTCCAGGTTCAAAAAATACCATTGCCGATTTAAAAAATATACGCGAGTCAGGTTTAGCTAAAGCAATTTTACAACATCATAGCAGGGGAAAAGCTCTTTATGGAATTTGCGGCGGTTACCAGATGATGGGCGAAATTGTTCGCGACCCTAAGCATATTGAAGGCAATATAGACAGCATGCCGGGTTTAGGCATTTTGCCCATTCAAAGTATTATTGAAGAGGGCAAAACTACAAGGCAATGTTCTTTTAGCATGATAGAGCAAAAAAGCATTGGCAAAGGCTATGAAATCCATGCTGGAATTAGCTATACAAGCGGTTCAAATAACAGCCCTTTATGCAAGCTTGATAATGGCTCTTACGATGGATATTATTTAAATAATAGATGCTGGGGCAGTTATATTCACGGCATACTAGATAATAAAAGTGTTATTGAAAGTATTCTAAACGCCTGTGAAAAGAAGAATGAAAGCATAAACGTACAAGATTATGAAAGCATGAAAGAAGAAAATTATACCTTACTTGCTAGAAAAGTACGTGAATGTGTTGATATGGACTATATTTATTCTTGCTTAGAAGAATAAATTATATCGTATATTTATATTCTACTTGCTGTTTACTTTTTTCTCTATGCTCTTTTTCAATAATATGCATAAGCACGTATACAGCGGAAGAAAGCCTGTTTAGAGTATATAATAAATCTGGGCGGGTACAATTTTCGCTAATGGGGCTTTCAAAATATATGGAACAAGCCGTAACTTCCATTGAGCGAAGTTTTGTTCTTAGCATATTAACTTTCAAAGCGTCTTCACATAATTCTACGCTTGGTATTATATGATCATAACCTAAATGTTCTAGTGGTTTATGGGAATATGCATGAATAGCATCTGCACTAAGCCCTGCTATTTCAAATGGTTGCATAACTGTATGCCTGCACGATGCCGACATTATATTGCGTAAAATTGCATAAATTGCATTAAGCCAAATTTTTGCTGTTTCATTTTCAATAGTTTTTTGAGTCCACAAAACTAAAGCAAGGCTTTCATCAAGTTCAGCACGGAATTTTATTTGAATATCGCCTTTAAAAATTTGTTCTTTGGCGTTAAAAGCGGTTAAATTTTTTACTTTTGGAAAGGCATCAAAGGCATTTTCATCAAATTCACTAGCGTTACTTTTTGCTTTTAATGCATGAATAGGTTTTAGTTTTCCCTCAATATTTTCAGAAAGAACAAACATTTTGCCTTGTTCGTCTTTAAATTTTAGCTTTATGTTTTTTTCTAAAATAAGTTGTTTTTCTTCAATACTTAGCTCATAGCCAAGGGGTAGGTTCAGTTCACTATCTTTCACTAGCAAACTTTTATCAATTTCATACATTCTTAGCCCCTTCTAATATAAATATTTTAGTAAAAATTACAAATTGACAGTAATATGTAATTTAATATATATTTTTGTGTGTACCAGACTATATTCAGTTAACATATAGGATATGAAAATGCAAGATTTACAAATACAGCTTAATACATATATTTCTCAAATAGAACAGGCAGATAAAAATGCAATGAAAGCGTGCCGTGAAGCAACGGATACTCGCTTTATTCCTTACAGAAGCTTAGGCTATTTAGAAGATCTTGCAGTGAAAGTTGCTGGTATTACAAAAAAAGTACATAATTCAATTGAAAATCCATGTCATTTTGTGGCTTCGGCGGATAATGGCGTGGTTGAAGAAAAAATTTCTTCATCTCCAGTATTTTTTACAAAATTAGTTTCACAAACAATGCTAGATAAAATCTGCACAATTGGCTTATTTTGCAAGCAAATGCAGGTTGAGCTAAATCTTATAGATGTTGGAAT
>CAYJFV010000241.1:0-2952 GCA_964369275.1 uncultured Desulfovibrionaceae bacterium | reverse complement strand
AATATTTTGTTTATGCTTGATTTAGCACATATTCCATTAAAAGCAGAAGAACGTGGAAATAATTTAGGGGAATACCCAATAATTTTTATTGGTGGCGGTTGCACAATTTGTGCTGAAATGCTTGCCCCTTTTGCTGATGTTATGATGCTTGGCGAAGGTGAACTTCTTCTACCTCCTTTCTTAGACTTACTAGAAAAAGCAAAGGCTGAAAATTGGACTAAAAGACAATTCCTAGAAGAATTACGCCATGAAAAAGGTATGTATATTCCATCATTCTTCAAAGAAAGCGAAAATGGCTTAGTTCCTGAATTTGAAGACTATACACAAGTTGATAGAGTGCTTGTTACTGATATTGATACAGCTCCTTACCCTGTAGAGCAAGCTTCACCCTTTGGTGCTATACATAATAGATTAACCTTAGAAATTGCAAGAGGTTGCACAAGGGGTTGTCGTTTTTGTCAGGCTGGTTTTACTACACGCCCATCGCGTGAACGTAGCGTTGAATCTATAAAAGAAATTTTAGCAGAAGCCATTCAAAAAACAGGCTATGAAGATGTTTCTTTCCTTTCACTTTCTGCCGGCGATTTTTCTGCATTAAAAACTTTATTTTTAGATGTGGCAAAACAATGTGCTCAAGAGCAAATTTCTTTATCATTACCATCGCTTAGAGTTGGCTCGGTTGATGGTGATATTATGGAATGTATTGCAAATATCCGCCGTACTGGTGCAACCTTAGCACCCGAAGCAGGTAGCCAAAGACTACGCGATGTTATCAATAAAGGTATTACAGAAGAAGCATTAATTCAGCATGTTAGACAGTTAGTGCATTATGGTTGGCAGAATGTAAAACTCTATTTTATGATAGGGCTACCAACTGAAACCGATGAAGATTTAGAAGCAATTATTGATTTAGCCCGAAAGGTTAGAAACTGTGCATTATATTATGATGAAAACGGTAAAAGGCGTGGTAATCAGCTACAAGTAACAGTTTCTGTTTCGCCTTTTGTGCCTAAAACGCATACTCCTTTTCAATGGTATGCACAAATTTCGCTTGAAGAAATGACACGCCGTGTTAATTTCATGCGTGATTTAGTAAGAAAAGAAAAGAATATCAAAATGCGTTGGCACGAGCCAGCTACAAGCCATTTAGAGGGTATACTTTCGCGTTCAGATAGGGCAATGTCTAAGGTAGTTTTAAATGCCTATAAACGCGGGGCTGTGTTCGATTCTTGGATTGACCATTTCAATATAGGTTTTTGGCTTGAAGCAATGAAAGACGAGGGGCTTAGTATTGAAAAATATACTGGTGCAAGGGCTTTAGATGAAAAGCTTGCTTGGGATCATTTAAATACAGGAATAACAAAAGAATTTTTAGTTCGTGAATTAAATAAGGCTGTTGGCGAAAAAATTACACTTGATTGCCGCTATGAAGCGTGTTCTATGTGTGGTGTGTGCGATTACCCGAAAGTACCATCTACCTTACGTACAAATTCTGCAAATGATTTATATGCAAATGCCGAAATTAAAACATCTTTAAATTTTAAAGAGCGTGATCAACGAGCTTTAGAAGTTGATGTAAAGCAAATAGCAGAAGAAGTTCAACAGCAAAAAGAGGCTCAAAATAATCAAGCGAAGATTTCAAAAACTAATCCGCCAAAAATTGAAGAGCATTTAGTCCATAAAGCGGTTAGGTATAAAGTATGGCACACGAAGAAAGGCGATTCAGCCTATCTTAGCCAACTTGAAGTACAGCCTTTACTAGAGCGTGCTTTACGCCGTGCAAATATTCCAATGGCATTTTCGCAAGGTTTCCACCCGCTTCCGCTTTTAAGTTTTGGGCGTGCCTTACCTGTTGGTGTAGAAAGTATGGCTGAATGGTTTGGTATTACTTTACGCGAGCATGTAGCGGAGGGTGAATTTCTTGAAAGATTAGCACCGTATATGCTTGAGGGCATGGAGCTTGTTCGTGTAGAAACTTTACCTATTCATGGCAATATTGCTCAAGCAAGTAAGGAAATTTTTAAGTTTTCATTACCTTTAGAATATATTGAACGTGCTAAGGCAAGAATTGAAGCATTTTTAACACAAGATGAAGTTTTATTTGAAAAAATGAATAAAAAAGATCAGCTAAAAACTAAAAATATACGTTCAATGCTTGAAAATTGTGAATGGCAGGGCAACGCATTTCATTGTACTTTTAGCTATGTGGACGATTATTTATCGCCTCAAGCCTATATTGAAGCGGTACTTAATGGGAAAAACCTTGCTAAAGAAAGCGTGGAAAAACTTCTTGTGCCTGCAATTGATATTATGCCTGCACGTATAAAAGTTATGAAGTTAGCTCAATTTATTGAGTAATATTTAGCAACACATTCTAGTTTATTATTGATGAAGAGCATGCAGAAATGTATGCTCTTTTGTTTTCCTTTTCATAGCATACATAAATCAATTTCAACTTATATTTTCGTGGCTAAGGTAAATAATGGAAGTAGGACTAAGAAATGTTAGTCAAGAGCATAATTTAATATGTGCAACGCTTGCTACGCAGAGCGAAAATATAATTGCTATAATAGCAAATTGAAATAAGGTGAATGTCGTATAGCTTGACAAAACTTGTATAAAAAATTATTGTAAAAATAATGGTTTCTCATTAATTTTTATACATTAAGGAGTTTTTTATGTCTGAACCGAAAGATATGTGGCGTTGCCCGATAACAAACTGTGGTTATGTGTATGATAAAGACCGTGGTGATAGGAAAAGTAAAACCCCTAAGGGCGTAGCTTTTGAAGACCTCCCAGAAGACTGGAAATGCCCAGTTTGCGGTTGCTCAAAAAGTAAATTTGAGTGCATGGGGTAGGTAGGAAAATGTATTTTAGGGGCGGAGAATATCCGCTCCTTTTTTATTTGTAGATTAACTTATTTATATTTTTTTATTTTCCTGGGGAGAAACC
>CAYJFV010000240.1:0-2953 GCA_964369275.1 uncultured Desulfovibrionaceae bacterium | reverse complement strand
TATAGAACGAAAGCGTACTAAGCTAAATGCACCAACTACTGCAACCCCAACTCCAATATTGCCATTAACCATTATAATTACCATGGCAACAACAAAGGGTAGTAAAGCCAAAGTCATCATAAAACCTTTTGTACACTTAGTTTTATGAGCATACATTTTAGCCATGAATAAGCCTAAAAGTATTCCTGTTATCGTGCAAGTAAAGAAACTTACTAGGGTAATATTCATTGCATTTTCTGGGTTGAATATACTAGTAAGCAAGTAGTCGAACATAAGTTATACTCCTTCTTTCAAAAAGATTTTTTGTTGAATATGTGTTTTATATGCAGTTCCATATTTAGAAAATGATGTGCTATATAAATTGCTTTTGTTTAGGAAGTCTATGAACCAAAAAGGTAAGCCTTGTACTGTTTTTACTTCAAGTATAACAACATTGTTTTGTGTGATAACAATATCGTTATCGCTTTGGTAAGGAGAAATATTGCAATCTCTCATTTTTATATTAAAATCAAAAGTTATTCTGAAATTTGCATCTTGTATACACCAAAAAGCTTCTCTTTCATAAGCTAAATATACTTTTGGTTTTAGTGTTTTATAGCATGATTTAAAGTAATCAATTTCTTTTTGTATTTGTGTTTTTGATGTTGTGCTGACATCATGGCACATATAGGCAAGTGCTTCTTTTTGAGGAATAGATATTCTTCTTTTATACACAACGCCATCATACTTTTTTTTTAGTTCAATAAAGGCATTTGCATTATCATCTGGTTCACCATATATACGTATTCTAAGTTTTTCTTTGTATTTTGGTTTTTCTATGGAATGCCTTATTATTTTATAATCTTCTGTATCAAAGTAGATATTTGAAATTTTATGCCTACCGTACTTATCAAGTTTCATATATGCAGCCATGTGTTTACACAATACCAAATACTGCTCATTTGTGAGAAGATATTTTAACTCATACCGTTTAAATGATGTTTGATTTAGCATTGGTAAACCTTTTAAAGCTGAATAAGGTAAGAATTGTCTATATAAAAGTTACAGAGCATTTTTTTTATGTCTATTTTTGAAATCATCTAAAATTATGTACAGTGCTGGAACTAAGGCAAGGGTAATAATTGTCGCAAACACAATACCAAAAGCTAAAGATATTGCTACTGGTATCATGGTTACAGCTTGCGGAGAACTTTCTAATAGCATTGGTGATAAGCCAATAAATGTAGTAATTGTAGTAAGCATAATTGGTCTAAATCTTCTTAGACCTGCTGAGTACATAGCTGTTCTTGCATTGGCACCTTTACGCATTTCTTTATTTGCAAAGTCTATAAGCACTAAAGAGTCATTTACAACTAAACCACAAAGGGCTAATACTCCAAAGAAAGACACAACACCAACGGTATAGCCCATAATAACGTGGCCGCCAATTGCTCCTATAATAGCAAAAGGAATTGCCGCCATAATAATAAGTGGTTGAGTGTATGATTTAAATGGAATTGCAAGAAGCACATATATAGCAAACATTACAAAAAGAAGACTTTGATATAAAGCACCCATGCTTTCATCCATTTCTTTTTGATTACCACCCTTAGACCATGTTAAACCAGGGTAGTTTGCCGCCAACTCGGGCAAGTATAAAGCTTCAATTTCTTCATAAATTGCAGTGGCTTCAGTTGATGGGGTAACTTTTGCCCCTACAGTTAAAGTTCTTTGCCCCTCAATTCTTTGTATAGACGCGGGGATACCAGTTGGTGTAATTTCAACAATATCTCTAAGGAATACTTCGTTATTTCCCTGTGTTCTAATTATGAGGTTTAGGAATGAATTTTCATTAGCTCTTTCTTCTTCAGGAAGACGCAACCTAACAGTTACCTCATCTCTGCCTCTTTGCTGGGTTAGCACACTAACGCCTTCAAAGGCGGAACGTACTTGCTGGCTTACTTGTGATGAGGTAAAGCCAAGCTGTTCACCTGTTGGAGTAAGCTTTGCTGTGTATTCATTAATAGTTTCAGATGTTCCAGTTTCTATTTCTGTTACAATGGCAAAGTTTCTAAGTTCGGCGGCTAAATCTTCTGCTGCTTGAAGCAACATATCATTATCTCTATGGGTAAGGCGGAAGGTTAAATCTTTATAAGAGCCACCTCTACCTCTAGCAGCGACGAAAGAAATTGTTTCAGCATTTCTTATTTCACCTGTAGCTTGTTGCCACAAATTTGTTACTTCAGAGGTTGTAATTGGGCGTATTTCTTCATCAGTAAGATAAATTCTACCTGAAACAGATGTTCCACGCACACTAATATATACACCAGTTGCTAACTGTTCTTGCCCATTTTCTGCAATTACTTCTTGTGCTGCACTAGCTACTTTTTGTTCAATTTCTCTTAGTTGATTTTCTGATGTACCTGTAGGCATAGTAACAGTAAAGTAGGCATAGTTTTCATCTTCCGAGGGCATAAGTTCCATACGCATTCTACCTGAGAAACCGTAGGAAGAGGTTAATGCAAGCAGGCAAAAACATGCAGTAACAATAACAAATTTATTGTCGAATATTTTATGCAGTAAGGGGCCGTAATATTGCTCTACTTTTTCAGTAAATTTTGTACTAAATTTTCTTTGCATAGCAGAAATACGGAAGAATAAAGACTTAGGTTTTGGTGGTTTTTCATGTGCTAAGTGGCAAGGTAATACAAATATACTTTCAATTAAAGAAAATGCAAAAACAGCCACAACAACAGGTACTATTGCTTGGTATGTTTTACCTGTAGTACCAGGCAAAAATAAAATAGGAAGAAATGCTACAATATTAGTAAGCACGCTAAATACTACGGGAACACCAACTTCTTTTGCGCCATAAACGGCTGATTCTAGTGGGTCTTTGCCCCGTTCTTGCCAAGCACTGACATTTTCTCCAACCACAATGGCATCATCAACCACTATACCCAAGGTAATAATA
>CAYJFV010000239.1:0-3007 GCA_964369275.1 uncultured Desulfovibrionaceae bacterium | reverse complement strand
TTCATTGTGTTTGCGGTAAACATACCTGAACAAGAACCGCAACCAGGGCAAGCATGTTCGGTTAAAGCATCTAATTCTTCCATGCTCATTAAGCCATTTTTTACTTTACCCACTGCTTCAAAAACTGTAATTAAATCACTACCATTTTTACCTGCAAGCATTGGCCCACCAGATACTATAATGGTAGGAATATTCAAGCGTAAAGCCGCCATAAGCATTCCTGGTACAACTTTATCGCAGTTTGGAATAAGTACAAGGGCATCAAATGGGTGAGCAGTTGCCATAATTTCAATGCTATCGGCTATAATTTCGCGTGATGGAAGTGAAAAACGCATACCAGCGTGGTTCATTGCAAGCCCATCGCACACAGCAATAGCAGGAAATTCTAAAGGAGTACCACCAGCCATACGCACGCCAGCTTTTACAGCTTCGGCAATTTTATCTAAGTGAATATGCCCAGGTACAATTTCATTTGCAGCATTACATACTCCAATAAGAGGGCGATTTATTTCTTCATTTGTTAAGCCTGATGCATGTAGTAATGAACGGTGAGGGGCTTTTTCAAAGCCTTTTGTCATGGTACCACTTCTTGCTGTCATATTTTCTTTCATACTAAGTCCTTTATTGTAGAATAGTTTTATAAAGTTTGCCTATATGCAAGTGATTGTTTTAATGTTTCTTTATCCATAAATTTTACTTCTGCACCTAGTGGAATACCTTGTGCTAAGCGTGTAACTGCAACGTGTGGGTAGCGTGAAGAAACTTGCTCACGCACGTAAGAAGCTGTTGCTTCAGCTTCGGTTGTTGCACCAAGGGCAAGAATAAGTTCGGTTACTTCGTCTTTATCTAGTATGCGAAAAAGCCTATCCATTTCAAGGCTTGCCCTATCAGTAGAGCCAAGTAAACCGCCTAGTATAGCGTATTTTCCTTGAAAGAAGCCCCCTTCTTCAAGGGTAAGCATGCTATCCCATTCGCTTACAAGGCAAATAACATTTGAAGCTCGTTCAGGGTTAGAGCATATTTGACAAGGGTTAGAGTCTGACAAAGCCCCGCATGATGAACATAAATGAAGCTTATCACGCAGTTCATAAATGTTTTGTCCCATACGTTTTACTTCGTTTTCGCTCCATTGCAGTAGCATCATAGCCATACGCATAGCAGATTTTTGCCCAACACCAGGAAAGTGCGAGAACTGATTTATAATAACTTGTAATGATTCAGGTATATTATTCATAAATATTCAAATTATGCTAATTCAGCAAATTTTGTTTTTAGTTCGTTTAGTTTTGCAATAGCAACATCTAGTTCAGAAACACGATTTTTGTCGGCTTCAACTAAATGAGCAGGAGCATTTTCAACATATTTAGGATTTTTCAATTTCCCACTAAGCATTGCATGTTCTTTTTCAAGTTTTACAACTTCTTTTTCTAAACGAGCAAGCTCTTTTTCAACATCAATAGCACCCTCTAAGAATACAATAACTTCTGCTTTTTTCACAACTTGTGAAGCAGAAGCTTTTGGTATTTCACGCCCATCGTCTAATATTAGGCTTTCAACTTTAGCTAAAGAAGATAGCCACGCTCTTGAATTATCAAGTAAATTAGCCTGATGTAAATTACTTGGTTTTACAAGAACATTTAGCTTGAAGCTAGGCACAATATTAAGCTCGGCACGAATGGTACGAATAGCAGAAATTGTTTCTTGCACAAAAAGCATATCATCAACGCTATCAACTCTTTCAGTAGACGGCGTAATTACGCGTTCTTGTGGGAAAAGTTCAACAGCTATGTCTTTACCCTCGTTATTAGGTAAACTTTGGTAAATTTGTGCTGTAATAAAAGGAGCAATAGGGTGCATTAAAATAAGATATTCATTTAATACGATATTTAGCACTTCTTGAGCTATAGTTTTCTTTTCGCCCTCTGCTTTTAAGTCGCTTTTTACTAATTCTAAGTACCAGTCACAAAATTCAGTCCAGAAGAATTTGTATAAATTTTGAGCAACATCATTGAAGCGATATGCCGCAATACCTTGTTTTGTTTCTTTTTTAATTTCTTCTAAGCGGTGTAATATCCATAAATGATGAATTGAAGTTTCAGGAATTGAATTAACATCAAAGTCTTTACTAGGAGTAAACCCTTCAAAGTTCATTAATGCAAACCTTGCAGCATTCCATAATTTATTCATAAAGTTACGGCTATTTTCAATACGTTGCTCAGAAAGCTTTACATCACGCACCATGGCGGCAAGTGAAGCAAGGGTGAAACGCATTGAATCAGTACCATATTTATCAGACATTTCAATAGGGTCAATACCATTACCAGCCGACTTCGACATTTTATGCCCCTCGGCATCACGCACAAGAGCATTAATATACACTTCTTTAAAAGGTACTTCTTTCATAAAGTGTTGCCCCATCATAACCATACGTGCAACCCAGAAGAAAAGAATGTCAAAACCTGTAACAAGAACAGAAGTAGGATAGAAAGTTTTTAAATCTTCCGTACTTTCAGGGTAACCAAGTGTAGAAAATGGCCATAAAGCAGAAGAAAACCAAGTGTCTAGCACATCAGGGTCTTGCTCTAGCTTTGTTGAACTACATTTTGGACAAGTTGTTGGGTCGCTTTCACTTACAAGAAGTTCACCACAATCAGCACAGGTCCAAGCAGGAATACGATGCCCCCACCAAATTTGACGCGAAATACACCAATCGCGAATATTATCTAACCAATTATAATATGTTTTTTCCCAAGTTTCAGGAATGATTTTAATTTCTGCTGGTACTGCCGCTCTTGCCGCTGGTGCCATTTTAGTTGTGGCAACAAACCACTGCATTGAAACATGTGGCTCTACCACAGTTTTACAACGGTAGCAAACACCTACAGCATGGTCTATTGGCTTAATTTCTACAAGTTGCCCAAGTGCATCGATATCAGCAAGAATTGCTTTACGGCAATCTTCCTTAGTCATACCTTGATACTTGCCCCCAAATTCATTCATTATGCCA
>CAYJFV010000238.1:0-3029 GCA_964369275.1 uncultured Desulfovibrionaceae bacterium | reverse complement strand
CTTAGAAAGTAGGGTTTCCCCTTTCCCTTTCAATAAATTTAATGAATCTAATTACTCAACTCTGTAGTTAGGTGCTTCTTTTGTAATGATAACGTCGTGTACGTGGCTTTCGCGCAGACCAGCAGGGCTAATTTCAACGAAGTTTGAAGTTTTAGCTAGTGTTTCTAAGTCTTTAGCACCGCAGTAGCCCATACCTGCACGTAGTCCGCCCATCATTTGGAAGATAGTATCGGCTACAGGGCCTTTGTATGGCACACGTCCAACGATACCTTCAGGCACAAGTTTTTTAGTTTTATCTTGGAAGTAGCGGTCGGAAGAGCCTTCTTTCATAGCGTCGATAGAGCCCATACCGCGGTATGTTTTGTAGCTTCTACCTTGGTAAAGTACCATATCGCCAGGGCTTTCGTCTGTACCAGCAAGTAGCGAACCTGCCATAACGGTATTAGCACCAACTGCTAGGGCTTTTACTAAGTCGCCAGAGTATTTGATACCGCCGTCGGCGATAATACATTTGTCAAATTCTTTTGCAGCACGCACAGCTTCCATAATAGCGGTAATTTGCGGAACGCCCACACCTGAAACTACACGAGTAGTACAAATTGAGCCAGGTCCAATACCAACTTTTACAGCGTCAACACCAGCTTTTAGCAGAGCTTTAGCACCATCGTAGGTGGCAACGTTACCTGCAATAATTTGAGCTTTAGGGAAAGTTCCTCTTAGCATTTCAACAGCAAGGACAATATTTTTTGAATGGCCGTGTGCTGAATCAAGCACAAGAACGTCAACCCCAGCTGATAATAATTCGCTTGAGCGTTCTTCACATTCTTTACCAATACCAATAGCTGCACCAACGCGTAAACGCCCGTTAGAGTCTTTACAAGCGTCAGGGTATTTTTGAACTTTATCAATATCTTTCATAGTGATAAGACCTTTTAGTTGACGGCTTTCATCAACTACAAGAAGCTTTTCAATACGGTGGTTATGAAGATGAGCTTTTGCTTCTTCTAAAGTTGTACCAACAGGCACAGTTACAAGATTTTTTGAAGTCATAACTTCGCTTACTAGCATTGTGCTAGTATCTTCAACGAAGCGAACATCACGGTTTGTAAGTATGCCAACTAGTTCATTATTTTGAACTACTGGTAAACCTGAAACTCTAAATTCTGCCATAAGTTTTAGGGCAGTAGCAACGGTATCGTTCGGAAGAACGGTGATAGGGTCTAGTATCATACCGCTTTCAGATTTTTTTACTCTATCAACTTCTAGTTTTTGTGAGGCAATAGACATATTTTTGTGTACAATACCTATACCGCCGTGTCTTGCCATAGAAATAGCCATTGCAGATTCTGTTACAGTATCCATTGCGGCTGCGAGTAGGGGAATACCTAATTTGATTTCAGGTGTAAGGTAGGCACTTACGTCTACGCTGTCGGGGGTGACTTCAGAATAACCTGGGGTTAGTAGAACGTCATCAAAAGTTAGGGCTTTTCCAGAAAAAGTTGCCACGTGAAACTCCTTGTTACCACATGCATTTTATGCAGGGCTGTTGTCTAAAGTTTTACTGAGTAAAAAATCATATTAAGACAATATTGAAAAAATGATTGAATATAATATACCGCTAAAATGCTTTTGTCAAACATTTTAGAAAAGCATTTTTTAAATTTAAAGTGTTATATATTAGATGAATAGCATTATGTGTAAGAATGTAACAAAACAGTTTTATTGAAAGGTGAAAATTATACTATATTATAGACATATAATTTTTTATAACCAACTTGGTTTTGAATAAAATTCTTGCCCTTTCCAAATTATTTTTGTTGCGTGTAAGTGTAGTCTTTGTGCTTTTTGCCCGCCGTACTTTACATCGCCAAGAATGGGATGCTTTCTGCTTGCACATTGTACACGAATTTGATGTTTACGACCAGTTATAAGAAGTATTTCTAAATCAAGATATTGATGATTTTCTTGTAAAATTTTTACTTCAGATAAAGCAATTTTAGCATTTTTATTCATTTCATTTTTTGCAATGGCAGTTCTTTCTTTGCCATTATTATCTTTTTCTATGTAAAGATAGTCTTCCCAAGTACCAATTTGAAGATTGGTACCTTGAAAGTTTTCAAGGCGAGCTGTATAAAATTTTTCTAAATGTGTATTTTTTTTGTCGGCAAAAGCGGTATGTAATTCTTGCAAGCAGTTGTAAGTTTTAGCAATAAGCACTAGTCCACTTGTGTCTTTATCAAGCCTATGTGCAATGGTTGGGGTGAAGCTAAGGTTTTTATATTCTTCTTGAATGATAGAAGTAAGTGAAATTTCTTGCTTTGAACCGCCTTGAATAGCAAAACCAAAGGGTTTTGATATTACAAGAAGTTCAGAATCTTCATAATTTTTTTCAATTGAATTTTCTTCAAAGGTATGAAGACAATTTTTTACTCTTTTTTCTTGTTGCTTTTCAACTTTTTCACGGTACAAAACAAAAGGTGGAATGCGAATTTCATCGTTTTCTTGAACTCTGTCAAAGGCATCGCTTTTTTTGTTATTTATGCGAACTTCATTTTTACGCACAAGTTTTTGAATTTCTGCATTGCTTAAGTCGAAACGTCTTTGCAAAAAATTCATAAGTTTTTGGTTACTTTCTTCTTTTGTTACTTTTAGAAATTCTGGCATAATTTGTTATTTAAAGCTCTGTATAATGGTTTAGAGTATAGTATTCTTTTGAAAAATAAAATTACATTATTTAAAAGTTTTTATATTCTTTTTTTTTTATATTGTCAAAAACCAAGTTATTACAATTTGACACATTATTTCTTTTTTCTTTTTCTCTCCGAGGGCTAAAGGAACTAAGTCCCTTTAGAATCCCTCATGCAAAAATACCAAAAGCAGATTTATACAGAACTGCGTTCAGTAGAAATCTGCTTTTTATATTTTTGGAAAGTACTATAAAATAAATCTTCTACCTGTATTTCGTGATTAAGGTGATTAACGGAAGTTTGACTAGTAAATGGTAAGTTACTCTAGTGTAAAATTTTCAG
>CAYJFV010000237.1:1479-3042 GCA_964369275.1 uncultured Desulfovibrionaceae bacterium | reverse complement strand
TGTTATTTTTTCACACCCCCTTTCTGACAAAGGTCTTGCTACAATTACAGTAAATTCATCGCCGCCTTGTCTTGCAATATAAGTACCTTTTTTAAATTGATTTCTAAGCCTACTTGCAAAAGCTGCAAGTAAGGCATCACCTACACTATGCCCATAATTGTCATTCACTGGTTTAAACAAGTTTAAATCTAGGTAGAAGATAGTATATTCAATATCCTTATTACGTAAATTTTCTTCTTCATACTGTGCTAAGCCTTTTTTATTACCTAACTTAGTAAGCGGATCTACCAAAGATGCTTTATGTGTTAGATGTATTTTATGCTCAAGTTTTCTAAATACAAAATATAGCAAAATTGCTACACAAGTATAGGCCAAGAAAATAAGAATAGTGTATACCCTGATATCATGAATTGCATTTGCTCTGTATAAATCCAGTGTCCACTTCGCGTTTTCTATGCTAAAACTAGAGTTTGCGTTAAATTCATTTTCCTCGAAATTCGCTGAAGTATAGTTATGAGCAAGTGTATTATCATAGCTTGTTTGTACATTATATTCACAATTCATACTTTCTAAGTTCCATGCACCACTATCACGAAGAACCTCAAAAGGATGCTCCATAGCTAAAGAAACAAAACCCCAAAATTCTGTTGTATTATTTTTTTCAATAAATACAGGTGTATGAATTGCAATATTTTGCATATCTTCTATTTCAATATACGGTTTGGCAAAGCTAAAATTGCCATTTGCTATAAATTCATTCGCATTTTTTTGAAGCTCGGCATTATCAAATAAATTTTTCCCTATAAATTCAGCATGTTGCTCAACTGGATAAGAATAAGTTAATACACCATCTGGTAAATAGGAAATAGTATGATGAATATCAGCATTATAAACATGTTCATAAATTGTTGTTATAAGCTCTAGTGGAGGTTCTCCTTCATGCCCAACAACAATTGCCTTTAGAAAATCGGCTGTATAAAGTGATTCGTTTAGAACTTTTTGAAATCTTTCTATATATAAATCACTCAACTGGTTTACGTAACGTTTTTCTTCTTCAATTAATTGGCTATACCTAACATTTACTGTAATTGCTATTGCAGATAACATTAAAACAAGTAATACATTGGAAATCTTCATAAACTAATAAAACTCCTGCTTATAAAATAAAACAAGCAGTAAAATTAAATTTAGAAAAGAAAAAAAACAATGTCAATTATCTTGTAAGTTAGAATTATCTTAATACATATTAAATAATCTTTGCTAATACTTCTACGGCTTTTTTCATAGCAAAAACCTCTACACCAGCATAGTTTATAACAAATTCTATATAACCTTGTGGCGTATTTGATGTATTATGTTGAACTTTATGATAATAATAATCTTCTAAAAAAGAAATTTTAATACCATATTCTTTGCAAAGTTTTTTTATGCTATCTAAACTCTTATTCGTTTTAATTTTTAGAATAAAATGTAAACCTGATAGTTCTTCGCGAATTTGTGAAATATCACCAATAGAACTTGAAGTAATTACTTGTAAAATTAAATCGCGGTGCTGTCTGTAAT
>CAYJFV010000237.1:0-1469 GCA_964369275.1 uncultured Desulfovibrionaceae bacterium | reverse complement strand
CATTCTACTAATATGCCTTTCAAAATGCCTTTCTTGTATGAAAGAAGCCAAAATATGCTGATCAAAACCACATACAGGGCAAGAAAGAAATGATAAAGTAGTATTGTACTTATTTGCTAAGTTTTCTGGCAAAATCATGTAACTTATACGAAGAGAGGGGGCAATAGTTTTTGAAAAAGTATTGATATAAATTGTTTTATTATTCAAATCCTTACTTAATAAAGTGGGTAAGGGCTTACTTGCAAAGCGAAACTCACTGTCATAATCATCTTCAATAATATAGCGGTTTTCTGCCCTACTAGCCCACTCAAGTATTTCTGCCCTTCTTGCAATTGGCATTACTATTCCTGTTGGAAAATTATGCGAGGGCGATAAATGAACTATATTCGCAGAGGTTGAGCTTAAAACATCTATCGATAAACCATTATTATCCAATGGAATATAGCATATATTTAAATTTTCGGAATTATACACTTGAACTATTTTATTATATCCTGGATTTTCAACTGCATATATACTTTCACGCCCAAGTAATTTTATTAAAATTCCATAAAGATAATCTGCCCCTGCTCCTATTACTATGCAGTTAGGGTCTGCAATTACGCCTCTAAATCTGTATAAATATTCACTTATTGCTTGTCTGAGTTCCCATAAACCTAGGGGCGAAATTTTGCTAATAAGCACATCTTGGTTATTTTGCATTACCTTACGTGTAAGCTTTGCCCAAAGTGTAAAAGGAAATTTTTCCTTATTTACGGCATTTTCTGTAAGATCAACCGAGTAATATACACTTTCACCATTTAAAGTATTATCCCGCACGCTTATTAGGCTTTTCTTGGTATATGTTAACTCTTTTTGCGATAAATTTACTTCGCTTACAAAATAGCCTTTGCGTTGATTTGAGTATATATAGCCCTCGGCAACAAGTTGTGCATAAGCATTTTGAACTGTAATAATACTTAGCATTAAATGCTCTGCCAAAGCTCGTTTAGAGGGTAATTTCTCGTGCGATTTTAGCTTTCCTTTCTCAATATCTTCTTTAATATAAGAATAAAGTTGTGTATAAAGAGAAGCATGAGAATCTTTTTTCATATTATATGTTAGCATAGTTATAATCTGGTATTAAATTTATTTTGAATATTGGATATAAAGAAAATATCAACTAAAAAAATTATATAATATTTATTGTTATAAGTAAAGAAGTAAGAAAAAGAAAAAATTATACTGGTATTATAAATATTATTAAATATGGATATTTCAATAATATCAAACTATGTTATTTTATTTATATACTTGCTTAGGAGATTTAGATGAGTACAGAAAGAATTAATTTGAACCGCCAATTAGCACAAATGCTAAAAGGTGGCGTTATTATGGACGTTATGACACCAGAACAAGCTAAAATTGCTGAAGCCGCAGGTGCTTGTGCAGTAATTGCACTAGAACGTATTCCTGCAGATATTCGTGCT
>CAYJFV010000236.1:0-3058 GCA_964369275.1 uncultured Desulfovibrionaceae bacterium | reverse complement strand
ACAGTTATTTACAGGGTCCATAATCCAGTGAGTACCTAAACCAAGTAAGTTTAGTAATTCACGAATAATAGCTGTAATTTCAGCAGTATCAATACCATAAGGGCAGTATAGTGAACAACGACGACATTCAGTACATTGGTAAGAATAAGTAAACCATTCTTTAATGATGCTTTTGTCTAGTTTTCTAGCACCAACTACTTTACCAAGTAGTTTACCTGCCATTGTAAAGTCTTGTCTGTAGATAGAGCGAAGTAATTCAGCACGTAATACAGGCATATTTTTAGGGTCGTTAGTACCTAAGAAATAGTGACACTTATCAGCACAAGCACCACAACGTACACAAATATCCATAAATACTTTTAAAGATCTGTGCTTTTCTAGGCGTTCTTTTAGCCCATTATAAATTATTTCTTCCCAATTTTCTGGTAAGCCCCAGTCTTCATCTTCTGGGCTCCATTCATGGGCATTTGGCATTCCTAAGGATTCCATAGTGCCAACTTGAGCAGGATAACAATATAAACCTGGTTTTATTTCAGGTCTTGTATCTAGCCAAGATTCAGATGGAAAATCGCTTGGATTTTGAGCAAGTAGCTCATTTGGCGTAGGCATTTTTGCCATATCTTTTCTCCATAAGGCTTTATTTAGGTTAATAAAGCAAAATTGTTACAAACAGTAGAGATAGCCCTAGTCGAGTGGTTTATCAACTGGTAATTCAGCTTCAACCATTGCTTCACGGAAATCATCTTCATATTCCGCATAAGTGCGGTATCTTTTAGGTGGGTTCCATGGGTTAGCATGACGGTATTCACGTGTGTTGATTTTCATATTTCTTGTTGGTGACATAAATACACCGCCCATGTGCATGAGCTTTGAGAAAGGAAAATACATGAATAAAACACATACTAAGACTAAATGGACAAAGAAAATAGTTCCTATACCATCCGCAGAAACAGGGCTAAGGGTAGCAATACCCATAATGAAAACTTTCACTTGTGCTACATCTACTTTATCAATGTAACGCATACACATACCTGAACCAACAATTCCCATAATAATAAATAGTGGGAAATAGTCGTTAGAAAGTGAAATGTAGCGAGTTTTTGGGTTTGCTAATCTGCGTAAGAACAAGAATGAAACACCAAGAACTACTAAAGCATTTGTAATGTAAAAACGCACAGAACCAATTTGGAATAAACCATCTAAAAATTCTACAATTACTAAGAAAGTTGGAATTGGTTCTAAGAAGTAACGAGCGTGTCTAATTACAATAACTAAAAGGCTGTAATGGAAAATTAAAGCAAATAACCATAACCATTTAGAAGAGAAATAAGTCATGCGAGGAACTTCATTAATTTCTGTTCTTACTGCATGAGTATTTCTGAAAAGTGAACGGAAAGTTAACACTTCAAGCAACATACGGCCTATAACAGCAGCAGTTGAAGTTGGTGCATCAAGTCTATTTGGTTTAATAAAATCCAAAGACTTGGCTTGTCCGCCAACGGTTGGAATTGCAAATGGAACAGGTGATTTAGCCCAAGTCACTATTTTCCACGCAAAGCCCCCAACAAAGACTATGAAAGCGATTATTGGTAATGAAACACCAACAACTGAGTTCAAGCCTACTGATGACATGACAACTGTAAGCACAATAATTGCGATGGTCGCCAAAAAAGCATTTAGCATTTTCTACCCCTAGTTTTAGGTAGTTAATCAAAACTTTCTTAGAATTTGCTAAGTATATTCTATGAAAGTAAGCCATAAAACACATTGCCAAAGCAAAAGCTAATTTACAAAAAACTTATACTATGGTCTTTTCATTATTGCATGTTTGCAATACTTTTTTCGAACAACATCTTATAATATTATCTAATTAATCACAAGCGAGAAATACAAGTTTTAATAATTTTTTTAACATATATATAATATTATTTTATTAAAGTTAAACTTCTAAATTACTTTTAATGTTAAATTTACTTATAATTCAAAGAAGATATAATATTTTAAATTGATTTTATATTTTTAATAAAATTCTTAAAAAAGTTTTTATGTGTAATATTTCACAAATTTTTATGGTAAAAGAATTACTAAGCATTAAACTAAAAAAGGCGAATAAATCGCCTTTTTCTAAAATATTTTTATTATAAGCTATTCAAAGTCATCAGGAAGTTCAAAGTTAGCATGTACTTTTTGAACATCATCATTTTCTTCAAGCATATCTACAAATTTAATTAATTTTTCTGCTGCTTCTTTATCAACAGTAATAGTATTTTGTGGCATATACACAAGTTCAGCTGATTCCATTTCAATTTCTGCTGCTTCTAGGGCATCGCGTACAGTGTTGAAATCTTCAAGGCTTGTAATAACTTCAAAGTTTGTTTCTTCATCAGCTACATCATCTGCACCAGCTTCAAGTGCAATTTCCATTAACTGATCTTCAGTAGCTTTTGTCTTATCAATAATAATAAGCCCTTTTCTATCAAACATCCAAGCAACAGAATTACTTTCACCCAAGTTACCACCATTTTTAGTAAATAAGTGGCGAACTTCTGCAACAGTTCTGTTTTTATTATCAGTTGCTGTTTCTACAATAAATGCTGTACCAGCAGGACCGTAGCCTTCGTAGTTAATTTCAAATAAATCACCACCAGCTTCTGCACCAGTACCTTTACGGATAGCTGTTTCAATTTTATCTTTAGGTAGATTGATAGCCTTAGCAGCTGCTATAGCCGCACGTAAACGAGAATTACCAGCTGGATCTCCACCATTTTTTGCCGCAATAATAATTTCTTTTGCAGCTTTTGTAAACATTGCACCACGCTTAGCGTCTTGTCTGCCTTTACGATGTTGGATATTAGCCCACTTACTATGTCCTGCCATATTATTCTCCTAAAGTGTTTTGAACGTGAATAAATAACAACAATTTAAAAAGTCGTCAAATAAAATTTACTTTCAAGTTCAAATTTAATATTATTTTTTACTTTCTAAGCTGTTTATGCGTACTCTAATTGTTTCAGGATTAGGGTGGTAACGCACACTTTGTTTATATAATTCAAGGGCT
>CAYJFV010000235.1:0-3062 GCA_964369275.1 uncultured Desulfovibrionaceae bacterium | reverse complement strand
CCAACCCTACAGCCTTTAGGCATAATAACTCTGCCGCCATCAGCTGTGTCTACCCCCGCTATAATGCGTATTAGAGTAGATTTACCACAGCCGTTAGCACCGCATACAGTAAGCCTAGTGCCTGCTGCAATATCAAGCGAAAAGTCCGACAAAATGTCGTTATTACCGTACGATTTATATAGATTTTGAAGCGTTATATTCATTATTACTTAATTTAGTTTAGCTGTTAGCAAGGTACTTCACTTGCAGGGTCACAATATGAGTCTACACCAAAATTAAAGCTTGGAGTTGTTGAAGTATTGCCTGAATTATTCATTAAAGCATCAGGAGATTTTAAACCACCAGTTTCATTAGCTTTTGTATCTGAAAGACTATCAGGTGAAGCTAGTGCTGGTGTTTGTTCAGCAGTAGTTTCTTTTGCAGTATTTGTATCAATGCTCATTTGTTTAAAATGCCCTGGCATACCTGTGTATTCAACGAAAGGAATACGTGTTGTGCCTCTGTCACTTAAATTAGCTTGGTTTATAAGCAGGCGAATTTGCATAATAAAATCATCAACTACATTATCAATTGCAAAAGTTTCTGGGTTTGCAATTGTTTCATTAAAAGCGTCTTTTAAGTCCATACCGCTTGCAATTTTTTCACTCATTTGGCGAACAAGGGCGATATCTGCACTGCTTTCAGTTACAGGATACCATGAAATATCACCTTGAGTTGTAGCATCTAATGTGCCTAATAAATTAACTAATTCTTTACAACTTGGGCATGAAGGCGAGAAGTAAATTCGCATTGTTGCATTTTGTGGGTCGTTCACATTTGCAGGGTTAGCATAAATTGCATAAGGTTTTGCTAGTGTGCCAACAATAGCCCCCGCGTTGATAATGAAAAGTAGCCCCCATACACCAACAATTGCTAAAACAATTTTTTTGTTTTCATGCAAAGCAAGTAATGCACATAGAACCGCAAAGATTAAAGCAATAATTAAACAATTAAAACAAGGTGCTGTGAAAAGCATAAGCACTAGCAATAAAGTATCGCCTAAAAGTGCTAAAGCCAATAGCACAAGGGCAAGCTTTGTTTTCTTTCTAAGAAGTAAAAAGGCTAAAACCACACTTGCTACAAGGCTGTATACCCAAAGGGATAAGCCAAAAATTACAAAATTATCAACAACATGGCATGCATCTGTTACGCAAAAAACGCTTTCTTTTGCAAATACATTCCACGCGGAAAAAGCTATACCAATAGCAACAACTAGTAATGACAAAATATAAAGAAGTTTTGAACGCATACTTCCCTCACAAAAATAGAATTTTTCTTTATAGAATTAAATAAAACGTAGCATAAAAGTTATATGACTTCATGTAACAATTGCGTACTTGATACTCTATACACTTTCTTCTGCTATCTGTACAGTAAAAATTTTTTGACATTATTTTTGATACATAAATCATTTTTCTATTATATTCAAACTTGTTAGAACTATAATATTTATTCTTGCATTCATGCTACAAAGAAGGTATAAATTCAAAAGCTTTTTTATTTTAATTACAATCTGGCTTTAGTAGCTAGATATTGTTTGGATATGTTATGCAAATAAAAACCATACTTTTTGTTGCAAGTATGCTTCTAATATTTCTTGGCTGTGCTATGGTATTGCCAATTTTTACTTCATGGTATTATAATGAAGCGTTAACTCCACTACTTACAACTGCTGGCATTTTGTTAGCACTTGGAATTGTTTGTACTTTTATATTTAAACCAAAAAATGAAGTTGTTCTTACCTCACGCGAGGGCATAGCTGTTGTTGCATTTACTTGGCTTAGTGCAAGTTTGGCTGGTGCATTACCTTATATCATCGTTGCAGATTTATCTTTTTCAAACGCCTTTTTTGAATCTGTTTCAGGTTTTACAACTACAGGTGCAAGCGTAATTGCTGATGTAGAGTCACTTCCGCGTGGTTTATTAATGTGGCGTTCACTTACTCAGTGGCTTGGCGGAATGGGTATTATTGTGCTAACGCTTGCTATTCTTCCAATTCTTGGAATGGGTGGAATGCAACTTTATAAGGCAGAAACTACAGGCCCGCAAAAAGATAAACTTCGCCCACGCATGCACGAAACTGCTGTAAAATTATGGCAAATATATTTTATATTTACGGTAATACTTACCTTTATTCTTATGTTCTTTGGTATGGATTGGTTTCACGCTGTTGCTCATGCCTTTACCACCCTTGCTACAGGCGGTTTTTCAACATACAATACCTCTTTAATACACGCTAATGCTGGTATTCAATGGTCGGTTACATTATTTATGTTTTTAGCTGGTGCAAACTTTACTTTATACTACCAAACAATAGTATTAGGTAAAAAATTTGCCTTTTTTGAAAATACCGAATTTAAAACATACACTGCAATAACTATTATAACAAGTATGCTTATTACATTTTATTTATTATGTAGTGATACATACGCAAGCTTAGAAGCTGCTTTGCGTTCAGCATTTTTTCAAATTGTTAGTATTGCTACTAGCACAGGCTTTGCTACGGCAGATTATTTAACATGGTCTTTCTTTTCGCAAGCATTAATATTATTTGTTATGGTGCTTGGAGCTAGTTCAGGCTCTACTGGTGGTGGCGTAAAAGTTATTCGTGGTATATTTATGTATAAAGCGGC
This sequence comes from uncultured Desulfovibrionaceae bacterium, assembly GCA_964369275.1. Taxonomy (GTDB): domain Bacteria; phylum Desulfobacterota; class Desulfovibrionia; order Desulfovibrionales; family Desulfovibrionaceae; genus CAYJAZ01. The sequence continues at coordinate 390 of CAYJFV010000235.1, read as the reverse complement.
GTATAAAGAAATTTTACGCGTGCTTCACCCAAGAGCTATTTACGATGTAAAGTATCAGTCACGTTCAGTTGCCCCAGAGGTTCTTAATGCAGTTTTAGCATTTGCAATTATCTATATAGGAATAGTTTTTGTTGGCGGGCTAATAATTACTGCTTTTGGGTATGACTTTGGCACAGCTTTCACTGCTTCAATCTCGGCTTTTTCTAACACTGGCCCAGGTTTTGGAAAAATTGGACCAATGTTCAACTTTGAATTTTTTGAAGCTCCGATTAAATTTTTGCTATCTATAATCATGCTTATTGGCAGATTAGAAATTTTTACAATTCTTCTGCTTTTTATTCCTAGCTTTTGGAAAGATTAATAAGTTAATCAACAAACAAATAAAATTTT
>CAYJFV010000234.1:0-3072 GCA_964369275.1 uncultured Desulfovibrionaceae bacterium | reverse complement strand
AAGAGAACACTATGATGAATAATTCAAATACATCAAAAAAACCTGTAGTTATGCATTTATTAACTACTCTTGATATGGGCGGTGCTGAACGCCTTGCTTTATCTATTATTGATAAAAATCAAGACTGTATGCATGGTATTGTTGCTGGTATGTTCTCTACTGATGGTGATTTAGCTCGCTGTGCTACTTCTATGGGTATTGAAAATATTGGTATTGATGCACAAGGCACTAAATTTCAAATTATTATGACACTTTATAAAGTTTTAAAAAAACATAATGTATCTTTATTACATGTTCAAGCGGGTTATTTACTTTTATATGCATTTTTTGCGGCTAAAATGGCTGGTGTAAAAATTGTGTATACAGAACATGCTTTAAGCTCTATTAAAAAATATAAAAATATTCGCCTAGGAATACGAATTTTTTCAAAGCTTATTGGTGGAATTTCCTGTGTTAATGAAGAAATAAAAGAATATTTTATTAAAGAATTAAAAGTATCAAAATCTAAAATACGTATTATAGAAAATGGGGTTGATACAAATGTATTTTCTCCTATTGGTGATAAAGCTGCTCTACCTTGGAAAAATACAAGCGAAGAAGAATTTTTTGTATTTGGTACAGTTGCACGCTTTGCAGAAGCTAAAGATCACCCAAATTTAATCAACGCCTTTGCAATTTTAGCCAATAAATATCCGCAAGTACGCTTACTTATGGTGGGCGATGGTGAAAAGCGTGAAGAAACCGAAAAACTTATTAATGCCCTAAAATTGAATGATAAAATTCATATTACAGGCAAAGCACTTGATATTCCTGAACGCTTAAGAAGCATGAATATATTTGTTATTTCTTCTATGCGTGAAGGCTTGCCTGTTGCTATTTTAGAAGCTATGTCTTGTGCATTACCTGTAATAAGCACAAATGTAGGCGGTATAGCTTCACTTAATTCATCAGAAGAACGCCTACAATTAGTTCCTGCTAAAGATTACCTTTCTTTATCAAATAAAATGGAAGAACTTTTACTTGATGAAACTAAAAGACAAAACCTTTCAAAAAAAGCCCATTCCTTTATTCTTGCTGAAAAATCGGATAGAGTTATGGCAAACCAATATTTAGAATTATATAAAAAAGGAGGCCTAATATGCCCCTTATAGCCGCATTGCGTAAAACACTGTTTTCTCTTCGTGGAAATAATAAATTTAATCGTTTAGATGAATTGTTAAAAATGCAATATCTTTCAACAGAAGAATTGCGTACTATACAATTTGCTGAACTATCTAAACTTATTAATCATGCCTATTCTACTACTGTATACTATAATAAAGTATTCAAAGAACTTGGCATTACTCCTAATGATATTAAGTCTTTTGAAGACTATGCAAAACTGCCTCTTCTTACAAAAGATATTCTGCAAGAAAATTTGGAAGACTTATGTTCTTCAAAATTCCCTAAAGAAAGTCGTACACTAAATTCTAGCGGTGGAACAACTGGTAAACCTGCACAGTTTTATCAAGACTCACAAGTAGCAAAGGAACTTGAAGCTCACTTTTTACTTATGCTTAGCTTAGCTGGTTGGACACCTGATGATATGGTAGTTTCGCTTTGGGGAAATCCTCGTGAATTACTATCAAGTTCTACACCAAAGCATATTAAGCCTTGGCTTAGTGGTATGGTTACACTAAATGCCTATCGTTACGATACAAAAAGTATGGAAATGTGGGTAAAAGTATTTAAAAGGTATAAACGTGTTCTACTTTACGGTTATTCTACCGTTATTACCGATTTTGCTAAATATTGCATGAAAAACAATATTACATTACCAATTTTTGCAGTTATGACAACGGCAGAAATTTTAGAACCTAATCAACGTGAAAGTATAGAAAAAGCTTTTTCTTGCAAAGTGTTTGATCAATACGGTGCAAGAGAAATGCCAGGTGTTGCCTCTGAATGTGAGCATGGGAATATGCACCTATATACAAGTGCTGCCTACGCGGAATTTTTACCTGTAGAAGATTCAAACACTACACTTGAGCAACAAAAAATTATACTCACAAGCCTAAACAATTACACAATGCCAATGCTACGCTATGAAATTGGAGATTTGGCAGCTCCAAAAAATGAACAATGTGCATGCGGACGTGGCTACCCCCTTATGCAAATGGAAGTAGGCAGAATTGGAGCAAGTTTAAAACTACCAGAGGGCGGAAGACTTTATAGCACTATGTTTGTTCGTCAAATGTATCATATTACAGGTATTGAAGCATTCCAATACAGGCAAACAGAGCTTAGACATGTAGATTTGTATATAGTTAAAAACGATACCTTTACAAGCCAAAGCGAAGAAAAATTAAATGAGCTAATTTTAAAATTCCCAATTTCTGTATGTCCTGGTGCAAATTTACAATTACACTATGTAGAGGATATTCCACGTACTATAGGTGGTAAGCACCGCCAAGTAATTTGCGAGGTAACTGAATAATGCAACATATTCCAGTTTCTTCAATAATGTTTCATACAATTGGTATACCAAATAATGATTGGATTTGGTCTTTTCTAACAACGCCTTATCAGCAATTTGAGGGCATGTTAAAAACTTTCAAAAAATTAGGCTATCGCACTGTTTTATTAGATGAATATAAAGAACTCATACTTAGTGGTAAAATTCTAAAAGAAAAAGCAGTGGCTTTAACATTTGACGACGGCTATCTTGATAACTGGACGTACGCAGCCCCATTACTAGAGAAATATAAAGCCTGCGGAACTGTTTTTGTTACTGGCGACTTTATAAACCCAGATACTACAGTAAGAGAACAATGGAATGGAAACAGCAACCACAAGCCCTTTTCTGATGGATTTTTAAATATTGCAGAAGTAAAAGCCCTAGATTCTTCAAGAATTTTAGATGTACAATCCCATTGTATGACACATACATGGTATCCGTGCAGTTCTAAAATTATAGACTTTAGGCACCCGAACGACCCATATCATTTTATGGATTGGAATAATAATCCATCATTAAAATGGAAATATAATCAGCCACCAAGTTTAGAAGAAGCTTGGGGAGAACCTGTGTAT
>CAYJFV010000233.1:0-3075 GCA_964369275.1 uncultured Desulfovibrionaceae bacterium | reverse complement strand
GTTCTTTTTCCCATGAATTTATGGTACTTGCACAAACTGGCGAAGACACTATTGCTTCATGTACCGCTTTTCCAGATTGCCCTTGGGCTTCAAACACAGAAAGAGCAAAAGTGGTATTTCTTGGCGAAGAAACTAAGGAAACTTGCGAAAACTATTCTGAAGTTGACACTCCAAATGCGCATACAATTGAAGAAGTTTGCGCCTTTATGCAAGTAGAACCTACCAAACTCATCAAAACTCTTCTCCTTATCGCTGATGAAAAGCCACTTGCAGTGCTTGTTCGTGGCGATAGAGAAATGAATATTGTAAAAATTAAAAATCTTCTAAATGCCGATGAAATTCGTATGGCGTATGCAGAAGAAGTTACTGAAATTACTAAGGCGGCAGTTGGTTTTGCTGGGCCTGTTGGGCTAAATATTCCAATTTATGCTGATAATGAGCTAATGCTTGCAACGGGCTATATTGCAGGTGCAAATAAAACGGATACACACTATCAAAATGTTGATTTAAACCGCGATTGCCCTACAGTAAGCTATGCAGATTTACGCCTTATTACTGAAAATGACACTTGCCCTGTTTGCGGTGCGGCTATACGCATGGAACGCGGTATTGAAGTTGGGCATATTTTCAAGCTTGGCACTAAATATAGTGAAAAACTTTCAGCAAAATATATTGATGAAGCAGGTAAAGAACAATTTATGATTATGGGTTGTTACGGCATTGGCGTTTCACGCGTGGTTGCAGCCTGTATTGAACAAAACCACGACGAGGGCGGAATTGTGTTCCCACCGCCACTTGCTCCTTTTGATATTGCTCTACTCAACATGGATACCAAAAATGCTGAATGTGTAGAACAAGCTGATTTAATTTATAAAAGACTAAAAGCTCAAGGTTATGATGTTCTTTATGATGACAGGGAAGAAAGACCAGGCATCAAGTTTAAAGACTGTGATTTAATTGGTATTCCTGTTCAAATAATTATTGGTTCAAAAAACCTTGCCAATGCTCAAATTGAAGTAAAAAACAGAAAAACAAATATAAAAGAACTGCTAAGTGCTGAAAATTCAGATGTCTTTTTATCAAACTTCGTTGAATATTACAATGGAGTATTAAAAAGCTGGCAGTAAGCAACATGCAAGAAGCACGCATTCATTCAGTTTCTGAAATAACTCATGTTATCAAAAGAACTTTAGAAAACTCTTTTCCCTACATCAGTGTAAAGGGCGAGGTGACTAATGTTACGCGTGCAAGTTCTGGGCATATTTACTTTTCTTTAAAAGATGAAAATGCTCTGCTTCCTTGTATTTGGTATAAAGGCCAACAAAAAGATATAACTTTTGACCCTCATACTGGGGAAGTGTTCGACACGCCAAAACCCTCGCTTGCAAAAAGCCTTACCCAAGGCATGGAAATGGTGTTTACTGGCTCATTGTCGGTTTATGCTCAGCGTGGTGTATATCAATTTGTTGTTGAAAAAGCAGAAGAAGTTGGAAAAGGAAATCTGCATAAGGCTTTTGAAGAACTAAAGGCTAAGCTTTTAAAGCTTGGTTGGTTTGACAATAAGCATAAAAAAGCTATTCCAATTAATCCTAAAAAAGTTGCCGTGCTTACTTCACCACAAGGTGCTGTTGTTCACGACTTTTGCCGAATTGCCAACGAGCATGGGCTAAGTTCTCAAATTCGTATCTACCCAATTGCAGTGCAAGGGCAAGAAGCCGCTCCCTCAATTGTTCGTGCTTTTAATAAAGTGCATGAAGATAATTGGGCAGAAGTTATTGTACTTATTCGCGGTGGTGGCTCGCTTGAAGATTTGTGGGCTTTTAATGAAGAAATAGTTGCAAAGGCTATTTTTGATGCGAAAATACCTGTTATTACAGGAATTGGACATCAGGTAGATGTTTCTATAGCCGACTTTGTAGCAGACGCAGCGGCGGCTACTCCCTCGCATATAGTACCAAAACTTTGGCAAGAAAAAGATGCGTATAGCCAACAAATTGATGAATTTGAAGCTGAACTAAAATTTCTTATAATGCAATACTTGAATAAAAAAGAAGAAAAAATTAATGCTCTTTCAAGAAATTTAAAACTTCTTTCACCGCAATATAGCTTACAAATGAAAAGCGAATTACTTGCTAAAACGCTAAAACAATTCATAAATGCAAGTGCTTACTTTGAAAAAAAAGAAGAACAGTATACAAAAAATGTACAAAAATTACTTCCTTTATACCCTAAAACAGTAGAAGAAAAAAGTAAGAATTTAGAACATTTTCTTCAATTGCTTGAAGCACATAACCCATACAAACCGCTTGAAAAAGGTTATTCTCTTATTTCCTCGGCTGAGGGAAAAATTATAGAATCTATTAATAGTATTGTAGAAAATCAAAATTTGAATATTGAACTTCAAGACGGTAAGGTTTCACTTGAAGCAATAAATGTTATAAAATCAACGGGAAAATAATATGAAAATCAAAATTTCAACAAAAATACGTACACTTGTTTATGCTTTTGCTTTGTGTTTATTAGCCACAAATGCAAATGCTATACCCACAATTGAAGCCCCTGAAAAAGTGAGCGTTGGGCGTGCCTTTGAAGTAAAATATAAAGATACCGATGGCACATTACAAAGCCAAATAGATAATGTTTTTGTTATTTGGCAAAATAAGCGTATTCCGCTTTTTATTGATAATGCTAAAGATGGTGCAGGAGTTGAAGGCTCTATCTTACTTGGTATGCCTATTAATACAAAAACAAATCAAGAAGTAAAAATTGAAGTAATAAGCGATAACGAAGTTGGCTTAGCTCCTATTTCCGCTACTGTTATGCCACTTGCTGTAACTTGGTCTAAGTCTACACTATCAGTTGACCCAAAGTTCGTTATTCCACCAAAAGAATTTTGGCCTCAAATAGAGCAAGACAAAGTAAAAATAAATGCTATTAAAGAAGTATATTCACCTTTTAATGCTGTAGATTTACCAATAGTACGCTCTGTACCTGGTACAATCTCTTCTGGTTTTGGCACGCAAAGAATGTTTAATGGCGAGCTAAAATCTATCCATTCAGGTACGGACTATCGCG
>CAYJFV010000232.1:0-3096 GCA_964369275.1 uncultured Desulfovibrionaceae bacterium | reverse complement strand
TTTATTTTTTCTTTGCTAGTTCTGAATTGAAGTATTTACTGATTTTAGACACTTCGGCTTTATTAACAAAGATTTTAGCCTATTCGGCGTAAAATCCTCGCTCACAAAAAAGCGTCGTTTTTGTGTCGCTCGCTAAAGAATTTGGTGCAATCGCACACTATATATTTATTTTTTCTTTGCTAGTTCTGAATTGAAGTATTTACTGATTTTAGACACTTCTTCGCCGAGCCAAGATGGGGCTTCAAAAATCTCATCTTCGCTATTAAGTTCTAGTTCAGCAACAATTAAACCAAGGTTAGTGCCTAGAAATTCATCTATTTCAAAAATATGCCCTTTATACTCAATACAGTATCTATTTTTTTCTATTCCTGCTTCATGCTCTAAATTACTAAACATTTCATTAGCATCATTCCAAGGAATTTCATATTCATACTCGTCACGAGAAATTGTTTTAGAGCGAGTTTTAATAGCTAAAAATGCTTTACTTTCCCCATTCTTCTTTTTTTGTCTAAGCCTTACCACGCCCCAAGGCTCGTTCGTGAGGTAAATTTGTCTTATATATGCAGGTTCAACATTTTGCTTTTTCGCATCAATACGCCAGTCTTCATTTTTTAATAAAAACTTTCTTTCAATTTCTTTAGCCATAATTTCCCCACAAATTATAAAGCATTATAAAAACAAAAGGGAGGAAACTTAGCTATAAAAGCGTTTTCCTCCCCTCATAATTCTAATTATTGAATTTGCTCTAGTACAAGCTTACCCATTTCAGAACAAGAAACTTTCGTTTTCCCTTCTTCCATAATATCAGCAGTTCGGTAACCTTTTTGAAGAACTGCATGTATTGCTTCATCAATACACTTTGCTTCCTCTTCACTATTAAATGAATGTCTAAACATCATAGAAAGTGAAAGAATTGTTGCAAGTGGGTTAGCTATATCCTTACCAGCAATATCTGGTGCAGAACCATGAATTGGCTCATAAATGGCTGCTTTACCAGCACTTAATGAAGCAGATGGTAACATGCCAATTGAACCTGTAATTACAGCCGCTTCATCTGATAAAATATCACCAAATAAGTTACCTGTTACTATAGTATCAAATTGCTTAGGATTACGAACTAATTGCATAGCAGCGTTATCTACATACATGTGAGTTAATTCTACTTCTGGGTAGTCTTTAGCAACTTCAAGCACAATTTCACGCCATAAACGAGAAACATCAAGTACGTTTGCTTTTTCAACTGAACATAAACGCTTTGTACGCTTCATAGCAGTTTCAAAACCAAGTTTTGCAATTCTACGAATTTCATCTTCATTGTAAATCATGGTGTTGTAGCCAACTCTTTTACCATCGCGTACTTCAACGCCTTTAGGTTCGCCAAAGTAAATACCACCAGTAAGTTCACGAATAACCATAATATCTAAGCCACCAGCTACAATATCAGGGCGAAGTAAACAAGCACCAGCAAGTTCAGGGAACATAATAGCAGGGCGTAAGTTTGCAAACAATTCTAATTCTTTACGGATACCAAGCAAGCCACGCTCTGGGCGGATAGCAGGGTCTATAGTATCCCACTTTTCACCGCCAACAGCACCAAGAAGAACAGCATCTGCTTTTTTACATGCATCAATTGTTTCTTGTGGAAGTGGTACACCTTTAGTATCAATAGCAATACCACCAATTAAAGCTTCTTCTATATTAAATGTATGCCCAAACTTTTTTTCAATTGCTTTTAAAACAAGTAAAGCTTGTTCCATAATTTCTGGCCCAATACCATCACCAGGCATAACGCATATATTTTTAATCATTATATTTACCTATTTTGCTTGTAGTTTTTCTTTTACGTAAGAAACAAGACCATTTTTATCAAGTAGTTCTTGCATTGATGGTGGTAAAACTGGAATTGAAACTTCTTTACCAGTTGAAAGATTTTTCAAAATACCTTTATCAGTATCAATTTCTACCTCTGCACCGTCTTGAAATTCTTTATAGTCGTCGCCAATTTCAAGAAGCATAAGCCCCATATTGAAAGCATTGCGATAGAAAATTCTTGCAAATGAATGTGCAATAACTACAGGAATACCGGCACCAAGAATCGATACAGGTGCATGCTCACGGCTAGAACCGCAACCAAAGTTTTTACCAGCTACCATTACATCGCCGTTAGAAACACGCTTAATCCAACCTTCTTCTAAGCCTTCCATGCAATTTTCGCCAAGCTTTTTAATATCAGCTGTTACAAGGAAACGAGCAGGGATAATCGCGTCTGTATCAATATGATCGCCAACTGTATGAACTTTACCTTTATATAACATATATAATTACCTTCTAGGATTTATTTTTATGATTGAAGCAATAAATTCACTTTCAAAGAAAATTCAAAAGAAATGAATTAATTAAAGTGCATTTGGATCTGTAATGATACCAGTAATAGCAGAAGCCGCTGCAACTGCTGGGTTTGAAAGGTATACAAATGACTTCAATGAACCCATACGGCCTTTAAAGTTACGGTTAGTTGTAGCAATTGCCACTTCACCATCGCCTAAAATACCCATATGACCACCTAAACAAGGGCCACAAGTTGCAGGGCCAACAATACAACCAGCTTCCATGAATATTGAAATTAACCCTTCTTCAAGTGCCATTTTCCAAATGGTAGGTGTTGCAGGCAGAATGATACAACGTACATTTTTAGCAACTTTTTTACCTTTAAGAATTTCAGCAGCTGAACGCATATCTTGTATACGACCATTAGTACATGAACCAACAACTACTTGGTTTACCTTAATATCTTTCACTTCTGTTACTGGTTTTACATTATCAGGTAAATGTGGGCAAGCCACAACAGGAGTCATGCTACTTACATCAAAGGTAATTTCTTGTTCGTAATTTGCACCTTCATCAGCTTTTAATAGCGGAGAATTTGGGCGATTATGTGCTGTAGCATAGGCTTGAGTTTTTGCATCGGAAGCAAATAAACCTACTTTACCACCTGCTTCAATAGCCATATTAGCCATTGTCATACGATCTTCAACTTCTAAGTTTTCAATAGCTTCGCCATCAAATTCAATAGCTTTGTATAAAGCCCCGTCAACC
>CAYJFV010000231.1:0-3119 GCA_964369275.1 uncultured Desulfovibrionaceae bacterium | reverse complement strand
GGCTTTAATGATGGGGTAAATAGGCTTTCTAAAACTAAAGCAACTAAGAAAGTTACGCCGTATAAAAAGAGCATAAGAGCAAAATGATAGCCTAAAGAGTTTATGCTTCCGTTATGTGTTGTTTCATAACCAGCGGCAACTTTAGGTGCATTTGGGTCTAAAAGTCCTGTTACAAAGTCTTTAGGTAGGGCAGCATTTTCTATGTCGGCTGTTTTACCTGATTTTACAAGATGTCTTGCAGTAAACACGCCTACTAAACCAGCAACTAAGAAGCCAGCTGCTGCGAATGTGAAACCAATATTTACGGCATTAGAAACGCCTAAGCCTTCCCATACAGTACCATAAGCTTGAGCTTGTCCTGGGCCTTGGGTAAAACCAGCAGCTAATAAAGCACCGTTTAGAATATCACCTTCGCCACCAGTGAAGATATTCCAGCCTGCAAATGAAGCAATACCAATAAGAACTTGCCCAGCCATAAGTACGTTTAGCATAAGGGCAATCCAAAATACACCTTTAGCAATTTTTTTCTTTTCTTGCTTTTGTTCAGCTTTTATAAGCCCAATACCTACAAAGTTGAAAGCAAATAAATGGAAAGTAATAAAGGTGAAAGTGCTTGTTGGTATTACTTGAAAGCCTGCTGAAGTAGGTAAACCAATAAGGTCAAAACGCATTAGAATAAAACCAATTATACCGCCAATTAAACTAGCAGGCATAAGGAAATTTTGAAATAAAGAAACTTTGGCTCTGATAATAGTTCCAAGCCACATTAAAAAACCAATCCACATGAAGGCACCAATGTACGGCAAAAACGCTTGAGACATAATTACTCCTAAATCTGTATAATGTGTAAAGAAAAACCTATAAATTAGGTGTATTTCAAAATTCAAAAATTTTGTGGAATTTTCAACAAAAAGGAATTTTTTATGAAGTGTAGTGTATAAAAAGATACATAAATTGAATAAAAATTATCTTTTTGGCAGAAAAAACGCAAAAGAATAAATTTAGAAACATAGCCTAGTTAGTTTGGAATTTAATTGCTATACCATGACAATGTATAGTGTCATCACCAATTTTATATGCTGTTTTACCGTTTACAAGAACTTGTTCAATACCTTCAACATAAGCACGAGGATTTTTTAGAGTAACATTTGACTTTATATTTTCTGGTCTGAAAATTGTAATATCAGCACATTGCCCTAAATCAATCATACCTCTGTCCATAATGCCAAGTTGCATTGCTGGAATTGCAGTAAGTTTTGCAATAGCTTCTTCTAAAGATAATAATGGGTTATCATTAAAAACAAAATTGTGGAAATAGGCAGATATCCAATCATAAGTATTAGGAGCAAAAATTCTTTCAGCAAGTGGGCCATCAGTAGCAAGACCCATACCGTCAGAAACTACAGAAGTGTATGGATCTTCTAAAGCAATAGCAATATCATCAATGCTAAAAGCATCGCTAGTAAGCATAACAGAAGTAAAGTCTGTACCATCTTCTGCTAGTAGAAGCGAGCAAAATGCGTCCCAACCGCTGCAATTTTTAATCTGTGCTATTTCAGCAAGAGATAAACCAATAGTATCTTTAGTTTTTACACCACCAAATTGATATACTCTATCCCATTTTTCTTGGGCAACAAGTTGCCATACAGGGGTAGGATTATCTTTTAGCTTTGCTCTTCCTTCTTTTGTGCTTAGTAGTTGTCTTAATTCATCAGCAGGAATATTTTGAGCCCAAAGCGGCAGTATAGCCATAGCACCAGTATGATTCCACTGCGATGGCATTACATCGGCAGTTACATAAAAGCCAGCTTCACGGGCATGATTAATCATGTCGTATAAGTCTTGTATTGTGCTGTCATGGCAGCCGTATTTTGGGTTTATGTGCGAAATTTGTAGCCTTGCACCAGTAGCTCTTGTCACGTCAATTACTTCATTTATTGCGTGAATGTAAAATTTATCTCTATTTCTTGTATGCGAGGCGTGCAAAGCGTCGTACTTAGCTAATACATTACATAAAACTTCTAGTTCATGCATTTCAGAAGCTTTACCTGGGTTGTATTCTAAACCAGTTGTCATACCAAAGGCACCAGCCTTGATAGAGTCTTCTAGCATATCTGCCATAGCTTTCATTTCTTCAACACTTGGGTTAGGTGCAATTGGATTATCCATTGCATTTAAGCGTAATGTGCCATGCCCAACAAAGAAACCAATATTTGTGCCTAAGTTCATACTATTTGCATAATCAATATAAGAAGCGAAGTCTGACCACTTTGGATCAGCCACACCAAAAGATTTTGCCATTAAAGCTTTGCCTTTTTCTGTAATAGGAGCAAGCCCAGTGCCACATAAGCCACCTATTTGAGTAGTTACACCTTGACGTATTTGAGAAACCTGACGAGGTTCATAAAACAATGTCATATCTGAATGAGTATGAACATCAATAAAGCCAGGAGCCACGCAAGCACCCTGTGCATCAATAACTTCTTTGCTCTCAAGTGTTGATAAGTCGCCGATAGCGGAAATTTTTCCGTTAATAATCGCGATGTCTGCTTTATACGCATCACGACCACTACCATCGATGACCATACCGTTAATAATCAAAGTATCTACCATAAATAACTCCTAAATGCAGAACAAAATGTCTACTGTAGACAGCCGAAAAAGAAATCTGTCTAGTTATCAATTTTTTGGCAAAAATTGGTTAATGAAAGCGGATATTCATATCCTTGGAATCTAGTCTATAAGTGTCCTATTTGATAAATTGTTTGTGTTATTATCTAAACTATTATTAAAATAATAATAGCAAATAATTGTTAAAAATATTAAATAAAAATATAATGAATAATTTTTATTTTTTTACTTTATAAAAGGTAAAAGTATTAGACTATGACAACTTTTATACTAAAAATTGTCATATACTTTTCTTTATCGTAAAGATTTTGGCATGCTATGCACAAAATCCTCGCTTGCAAAAAACGTGGTTTTTGCTTCGCTCGCTAAAGATTTGCTTACTGCGTTCGCAGATTGAAGCAAATTAATCTTTATCGTAAAGATTTTGGCATGCTATGCACAAAATCCTCGCTTGCAAAAAACGTGGTTTTTGCTTCGCTCGCTAAAGA
>CAYJFV010000230.1:0-3128 GCA_964369275.1 uncultured Desulfovibrionaceae bacterium | reverse complement strand
GTATACCAAAGCCGCCGCCAAAGTCTATTATTTCTATATCTTTAAAGTTAGGGCGTGTTGCTACAAAGTCAAGCAAGATATTCATTGCTTCAATGTAGGCATCTGCTTCCATAAATAGCGAACCAATATGTTGGTTGATACCTGCTAATTTAATATCGTACTTAGCTAAAATTTCTAAAACTTGATCATAATCTTCTGGGTTTATACCAAATTTTGTTGCTTTACCAGCTGTAACAACTTTTTGGTGATGCCCCGCACCCTTACCAGGGTTAATACGAATAACAACTTTTTTAGAATTTGCATGGTTAGGGTTTTCTGCCATAACCTGTGCTAAAGATTCTAGTTGAGATAAAGAGTCTACACTAATAAGCATATCATTTTGCAGTGCATTTTTAAATTCTTCTTTAGAAACGTTATTACAAACATATATCATTTCTTCTGGTTTGTAGCCTGCTTTTTGGTTAATTAGCAATTCACCAGGACTCATCGCATCAACTAAAATACCTTCTGAGCGGATAATTTTTAATAGTTCAGGGTTTGTATTAGCTTTTGCAGAATAATCTATACAAAATTGTTCTGATGAGGAAAGATTTTTTAAATCATTACAGCGTTCACGCAAAATGTTTTCGTTATAAACATATAGTGGTGAACCGTATTGTTTAATAAGTTCGTGTGGATTATTGCCCATGAAAAAATTAACATCTTTAGTATAATTCATTTCTAAAACCTCTATGTTTGATTAGTGCTATTATAAAAATAAAAGAAATATGCGAACATATTTCTTTTACTTTAGTTATTTTTTTACTATATATATCAAAGTAATACAGTTCAACTATTTTTTAAGCCAAGGCATCATTTTACGTAATTCATGCCCAACTGTTTCAATTTGATGTTCAGCTTCAAGTCTGCGAGTTGCATTGAAGTAAGGGTAGTTTGCTTGAGCTTCTAAAATGAAGTTACGAGCAAAAGTACCGTCTTGAATTTCTTTTAGAACTAGTTTCATAGCTTTTTTAGTATCTTCGGTGATAATGCGTTTACCTGTTACATAGTCGCCGTATTCAGCTGTATCTGAAATTGAGTAACGCATACGTGCTAAGCCACCTTCGTATAAAAGGTCAACAATAAGTTTCATTTCGTGTAAGCACTCAAAGTAAGCGATTTCTGGTTGGTAACCAGCTTCAACTAAAGTTTCAAAACCTGCTTTAATAAGTTCTGCACAACCGCCACATAAAACTGCTTGTTCGCCGAATAGGTCAGTTTCAGTTTCTTCACGGAAAGTTGTTTCGATTACGCCTGAACGAGCACCACCATTACCTTTAGCATAAGCTAAAGCTTTTTGTAATGCAGTTCCGCTTGCATCTTGGTAAATAGCAACTAATGAAGGAACACCGCCGCCTTCTGTATATGTACGACGTACTAAATGGCCTGGACCTTTAGGTGCGATTAAGAAAACATCTACATCAGCAGGTGGAACAATTTGTTTGAAGTGGATATTGAAACCATGAGCAAATAATAATGATTTGCTTGAGTTCATGTGAGGTGCAATTTCTTCGTTATATACTTTAGCTTGAACTTGGTCAGGAAGAAGAATCATAATAAGGTCAGCTTGTTGTGCTGCTTCTGAGTTAGAAACAGGGTTGAAGCCGTGTTCTTTAGCTAGTTCATAGTTTTTGCTGCCTGGACGTTGAGCAACGATTACGTTGAGTCCAGAATCACGCAAGTTTTGAGCGTGAGCATGGCCTTGTGAGCCGTAACCAACAATAGCAATTGTTTTGCCTTTTAATACATTAAGGTCTGCATCTTTTTCGTAATAGGTTTTCATAATCTATCCTTTGGACTGTATTTATTTTCGTAACCGTGAGTTTAAATATTCTCATAGTAATACTTTGAACAAACAAGATACGAGTTTATAGCCTAGCTGTCAAGCGTATCAACGCTTAATTTATAAATTTAAAGGGCATAAAAATTTTATGCCCTTTAAAATGGTTAGTAATCTTTTTGCATAGCACGTTTTAGTGCTACAGTTCCTGTGCGTGCAACTTCTTTTATGCCAAAGCGAGAAAGCAAGTTAAGTATTGCTTCTAGCTTATCATGTGTGCCAGTTGCTTCAAAGGTTAATTCATTATGCGAAATATCAATTACTTTGCAACGGAAAATTTCAACAACACGAAGTATTTCACCGCGTTTAGAATCTTCTGCGTTTACACGAACAAGCATCATTTCACGTTCTACGCTTACGAAATCTTTAAAGTCTACAACTTTAACAACTGTAATAAGTTTACGTAATTGTTTGATAATTTGTTCAATAATTTGTTCATCTCCATGTGTTGTAATTGTCATGTGAGATATATTTTCTTCAATTGTAGGTGCAACGTTTAGTGACTCAATATTGAAGCCTCTACCACTAAATAGGCTAGCTACTCGTGATAATACACCTGGTTCATTTTCTACTAAAACGGATAGAACGCGTCGCATATATACATTCCTTTAAGAGTTTTATTCTGTAGGATTTTCCTCAGTTGGCAATTCAGTTGGTTCATTTGCTGGTGCTGAAACTTCGGCTGTAGGTGCAGTTGTTTCGGCAGTCGTTGTATCAACCGCTTGTTCATCAGCATCTAAATCTTCTGGTTTTTCAAGTACAGTATCAAAGCCAACTACTTTTGCGTCTTCATCAAGTTTTACAAGACGCACACCCATAGTTGCACGGCCAGCAGAACGAATTTCTTCAACGCCAAGTCTAATAATTTTATTCATTGATGTGAGAAGCACAAGCGAATGTTGGTCAGAAACAGGCATACAACCAATTACATTACCTGTTTTTGGCGAAATTTTGAAGTTGATAACACCTACACCACCACGAGATTGTAGCGGATACAAGTCTAACTTCGTTCTTTTACCATAACCAAGAGCTGAAACAGACATTACTTCTGTTGATTGGTCGTTTTCATTGAATATTAAGCAAGAAACAACAATGTCGCCATTACGTAAACGCATACCACGAACACCGCTTGCTGTACGCCCTAAGCTTCTAATATCTTTACATGAGAAGCGAATAGACATACCACGAGATGTAGCAAGTACGATATGATCTTCTTCATGAATTTCTGAAACTGTAATAAGTTCATCAT
>CAYJFV010000229.1:0-3135 GCA_964369275.1 uncultured Desulfovibrionaceae bacterium | reverse complement strand
ATTACCAAAGTTCAATGTAGCTATTTAATTCATTTTTTTATGTTTGTCCGTTTTTAATGGTAAGTTAACTTTATTAAGATTTCCTGGATTCTCACGTCGCTACGCTCCTCAGAATGACATTTGCTGTGGAGTAGTTCTAGTAAGAGAGAAACATATTCTTCGTACAAAAATAAAGTTAATCTACCTTTAAAACAAAAAAGGCACGGTTTCCCGTGCCTTTGAAATTTGGTTTTGCTACTGCAACTTATGCAGCTTCAATTGAATTAACAGCTTTTGCTAATCTTGAAACTTTACGTGCAGCTTTTTTCCAGTGAATTACACCTTTACCTGATACTGTATCAAGTGTTGATGTAGCTTTTACTAAAGCAAGTTGTGCAGCGTCTTTATCGCCTGCAGCTACTGCGTTTTTAACTTCTTTAACTACGTTTTTCATGCGTGTACGTGCCGCACGGTTGCGTTCGTTACGCTTTACGCTTTGGCGGTGACGTTTGAGTGCAGACTTATGATTTGCCATGCTTTATTCCTCTTTTTTCTGAGATGATTATTTACTAAAGCTTAAGTGCTTTAATGTTATTTCTTGAACGCGTTATTATAGGAAAGTTCCTAAGTTTGTCAAGCTTAATTAAGGGAATTTAAAATTAATTTTCTTAATGAGCTTCAACATTTACGCAAAAACGACAAAAACTATTGATTTTTTAGACAATATTAAATCAATAACATATCGTTCAATGAACCGCCAGCAGGTACCATTGGGTACACATTTTCTTCTCTTGCAATTTGTACATCAATAATACACGCATTTGGTGAAGAAAGTGCTTTTTCTAAAGTCGGCACTAGGTCAGCCTTATTTTCAATTCTATAGCCCTCTGCCCCGTATGCTTCTGCAAGTTTTGCAAAATCAGGCTGAGCAGTCATAGGAGTATAGGAATAGTTTTTCTTATAAAACAATTCTTGCCACTGGCGAACCATACCAAGATATGCATTATTCAAAATAAGAATTTTTATTGGAAGATTATAGCTAACCGCCGTCATCAATTCTTGAATATTCATTTGAATAGAGCCATCGCCAGCGACATCAATTACAGTTTTATCAGGAAATGCACACTGTGCCCCAACTGCTGCTGGCAAACCATAGCCCATTGTTCCAAGCCCACCAGAAGTTAGGAAAGTACGCGGTTTTGTAAGAGTTAAGAACTGTGCAGCCCACATTTGGTTTTGCCCAACTTCTGTTGTAAAAATAGCATCAGGCTTAATTTTTTGTACTGCTTTAATTACTTCTTGCGGCTTCAAGATAGTGTCATTTTCTATAAAAGATAAAGGATATTCTTTTTTCCAAGTAGTTAGTTGTTCAATCCAATCTTTTGTATCAGCAAAATCTTCTTTATTTTTTGAGCGAAGAATTTCAAGAATACCAAGCAAAGCTTCACGGCAATCGCCCACCACAGGAATATCTACGCTAATATTTTTGCGTATACTTGTAGGGTCAATATCTATATGAATTATTTTTGCATGCGGTGCAAATGTTGGAATTGAACCTGTTACACGGTCGGTAAATCTAGCCCCAACTGCAATAATTAAATCAGAATTAGAAACGGCTTTATTTGAAGTATAAGTACCATGCATACCCACCATACCAAGGTAAAGAGGGTCATCACCTGCAAAGGCACCTAAGCCCATTAATGTAGAGCAAACAGGCAAAGAAAATTCATGTGCTAATGCCGCAATTTCTTCATGTGCATTCGCAATTATTGAGCCGCCACCAGTCAATAAAACTGGTGCTTTTGCTTTCATAATATATTCAGCAGATTTACGAATTTGGTGTAAATTCGGCTTAATAGTAGGGTTATATGAACGCATATACACGCTTTCAGGGTATTCAAACTCTGTGCGTGAATTTTGCATATCTTTTGGTAAATCAATCAATACAGGCCCAGGACGACCAGTTCTTGCCAAATGAAAAGCTTGCTTAATGGTTTTTGCAAGGTCTTTTACATCTTTTACAAGATAGTTATGCTTTGTGCATGAGCGTGTAATTCCAATAATATCAACTTCTTGGAACGCATCGTTTCCTATAAGATGTGTATGCACTTGCCCTGTTAGAATAACCATTGGTATAGAATCGCTGTAGGCAGTAGCTATACCTGTAACCGTATTTGTTGCACCAGGCCCAGAAGTAACAAGACAGACCCCCACCTTACCCGTTGCTCTTGCATAGCCATCAGCAGCATGAGCAGCACCTTGTTCATGGCGAACAAGTACGTGGTTTATTTCAGGATGATTTGTAATTTCATGATAAAGATCAAGCACAGCACCACCAGGGTAACCAAAAACAGTGTCTACGCCTTCTTTTTTCAAACTCTCCATAATTATCTGACAGCCTGTCATTTCCATACTAAAAGCCCTTTGTGTAAGATTTGTAAAATAGAACCGAAAGTATATGCATATTTCTAAGGAAAGTCAAATGCACAGGCTACAATTTCCCTTTTTAATTTTTACAGCTATCTTTTTGATTGACACAGAGCTTTTTTTGTGAAAAAGTTTTAAAAATATTTTTTTTATAAATGCAAATTAATTTTAAAGTAAAATTTCAGGAAGGAATTTATGGCGAAAGAAGACGCTATTGAAATTGACGGCACAGTACAAGAAGCTTTGCCTAACGCGATGTTTCGTGTTGAATTAGAAAATGGGCATAATGTGCTTGCACATATTTCTGGAAAAATGCGTAAATTCTATATTCGTATTTTACCTGGTGATAAAGTTAAAGTTGAACTTTCACCTTATGACCTTACTCGCGGACGTATTACCTACCGTATGAAATAGGCTGTTATAAAACATTTTTCAGTAATAAAAGGGGCAATTTTGCCCTTTTTGTGTATATAAAGCTGTTTTTTATATTATATTTGTTTTATTTTATTCATTCAAAATATATTTTTACACAAAACAAACTCCTGTTTTACTTGTAACCTAATGTGAAAATTGCTACGCTTGCTAAAGAATTTTATGCTATCGCACACTAAAATAAAGGAAACAACATGTCGTTAAAAGATTCAATTCCGTTTAAAAATGATGCCATCTATCTCATGGATAGTTCACTTTTTATCTTTAAAGGCTATTATGGGAATATGAAAATGACCC
>CAYJFV010000228.1:0-3154 GCA_964369275.1 uncultured Desulfovibrionaceae bacterium | reverse complement strand
AAAGCTATTCATAAATACAAAAAATTCATCACCACCAATTCTGCCCACAATGTCATTTGTTCTAAAGGAAGTACGTATTTTATATGAAACTTCTTTTAGCACATCATCACCGTATAAGTGACCAAATGTATCGTTAATATCTTTAAAGTTATCTAAATCAATAATAAAAAGGGCAGCAGGGAAACATCTTGGATCTTTTAGGGTATCAATAATAAGTTCTTCTGTAGTAATTTTATTATATAAACCTGTTAAAGAGTCTTGCTCGGCACGGGCGAGTAGCTCGGAAGATTTTTTTATTTCTTCATCAATATTTTCAAGGAATATAAAAACTTTCTTTTTATTTCCCTTTTTATCTTTAATTAAAATATGTGATACGTGTACCCATAAATATGTACCATTTTTATGAAGAATTCTTATGTTCATATCAGGTGTATTTTCTTCATCTGCTAATTGTTTATATGCAGTAGTTACTTTTTCTCTATCATCTTTGTAAACAGTTGCACGTATAAAGGTATCTACATTAATTTTATGGCTAGAGAATTTTTCTGGTAGAAAATTGCCATAATCAGAATGTATTTGGATAAAGCTAGTGGCTATGTCGTATTCAAATATTATTTGTTTAGTTTGTTTAGCAAGTAAGCGTAAAGATTCACTCATAAGGTAAATTGCTTGATATTCTTTTTGCCTTGAAGTAAAAATATAAATGAATACAAGAATTAAGATTATTGAAACATTAATAAGCATTACAAGCGAGTTTTTTCTATGCTTTAATGCTTTTACCTCTATCGCACTGCGTGGAATAACTGTGCTTACAATCCAATTATTTATGCCTAAGGGCATAAAGTTCATATACATTGTGTCATCATCAATCTTATAGCTGATAGTTGAGTTATTTGCTACTGTAATTTGTTCTGGTAAGTTTGTAGCTTCACTTAAGCTTGATGAAAGTGCAAAAGAAATATCAGGGTTTTGAGCGAAATAGTTAAAAAATAGATCACTTGTTTCTTGGCGGCTATCTATAATTTGCTCGCCTTTACCGTCTAAAATATGGTAATATCCACCGCCAGTAAAAAGAATACTGTCGTAAATTTGTGTAAGTTCTTCAATTGTAATTACTGCACATAAATATGCTTCTAATTGGTTTTGAGTATTAATTATTGGTGTATACAAAGCAATAACAGGTAGGTTTAGAACTTCATCAATATAAATATCGGTAATAAATTCTTCACCATTTCTTAGTTTGAAGAGTATAGTATTATCTTTTAGGTGCATGCTTGTACCTTCAGAAGTAAGTACAAGCCCGTCTAAAAATGTGATGCTTAAATAGGCAAATTGAACCCGAACCATGTTGGTAAATAAACCTGAGGCAGTTTCGGGATTATAGTCTTGGTATGCAGCTATAGTTCCAGTTCTTTGGCGTAAATCGAAAAAGAACTCTTCAAAAGTATACTGTATAGTATTGATATTGCTTTGGGTTATCTCAACTAATTCTTGTTCAATAGCGTCAACTTCAATTTGGCTAGACTGCTTAACTGAGTAAGTAATGCCAAAAATTAGCCACAAGGAAAGAAGGATTACAAAAAAAACAAAACTAATATCTTTAGTTGAATGTTTCAATTTATTAAACATAGGCAAAACTACTTTGAAAGATGTTAAAATATTAGTTGAATAATTTAATATAAGCTTCTAGCAGGTTCAAGTCAAGGCAGTTAGCGGTTTGCTTGTTTATAATTACTTACATTAATTCAAAATTTGTTTTAATCTTCGTCTTCCATTTGTGCTATTATGTTATCTGCTAATACAGAATAATGTTCAAGAATTGCTTTTTCAATTTTCTTTGGTTTTTGTGTTAGCAAAACTTCATATAATTCAACATGCCTTTTGTATAAACTTTTTGTAGAGGAAGATTTTTGCCAATATTTTGTAAGAAGAAATTTGGAAATTCTTCTAGGCAGTTGGCGTGAAAGCGATTTTAGAAACTCATTATCGCAATATTTTAACATTATGTTATGAAAGGTATCATCAAAAGTAATATGATCTGGCTCATTTGTTTTGCTATTTAGGGAAGTTAGATGCTCGTGAAGAGCTTTAAAATCTTCAGGTGTGTAAAGGTGGCAAGTTTGGGCAACTGCAAAAGCTTCAAGCGTAGCCCCAGTCATGTAGGTATCACGTACTTGTTTCTTGCTTAATTTTGCAATAACTTTTCCTTTATTTTGAGATGAAATTATTAGTCCGTCTCTTTCAAGTAAACATAAAGCTTCACGAATGGGGGCTCGGCTTACTCCAAGGCGTTGTGAAAGTTGAACTTCATTTACTTTTGCACCTGGTACAAGTGTACCATCAAGTAAATCTTGTTTAATAACTTCAATAACTTGTTGACTATATAATTTTTTTTCTAATTGCATATACTCACCTTAAAAATTAGTATTAACCTAATTAAAATAAAAAATACCATACCTATTGAATTAATATACTTTATTTTAGGTGTTTTGTCAAAGCTGATTACTAAAAAAAAACTTGCAATGGCAACGGTAGAAAAATCTAGTTGTAATTGCAAGTCTTTATACTTATTTTGTTATATGTTATGCAGTTTTATTTCTATTTTGTCCCCAAAGAATTGCAAAAACAAAAGCAGCACTTACAATAAAGGCAATAGCCATAATTCCTAAAGAAACTGCCATGCCAAAATTAGGCATAAGTGGCATTACTACAGAAAAGAATGGTGTAAATGTAATAGCTTGTACCGCAACAACTAAGCCCATTTCAACAAGTACAGGCGATTTAAACTTAGGGTCAACCACACGAAGAAGTAAAAGAGCGTTAGCACCAGTTCCTGTACCATAGCCAAGAGTTACCATAGCACGTTCCATACCAAACTCAGAAAGTTTTCCACCAAGATATACAGTAATAGCTACTGAGAATATAGTACCTAATACAACTGCAAGAACAATTGGCCCAATAAATTCTTGAATAGAAGCAACATCAATACCTAAGAATACGGCACAAATAAGTAAGTCAACGCAGCTACTTGTGATAGATTTTGTAAGTCCATTATCAAGAGTATAATCTACTTTTAGCTTTGTAATTATATTTCTGTAAATAATAGATACTAGTAAGCCAAACATAAACATCATACCAAATGCCATTGGCTTTA
>CAYJFV010000227.1:0-3162 GCA_964369275.1 uncultured Desulfovibrionaceae bacterium | reverse complement strand
CGTATGATTCAAATATTATTGATGCTGCACTGTTTTCAAGAACTTTACTAGACGCTTCTATGTTTGGTGAAATGGCTTTCATTCGTGAACATTATAATGAAGAAAATAATATTATTGCTTCTGGCATTGAAGTAGAACAAAAATTTTATATTTCTAATGATTTAGTTCGTCCATTTCTTCCTATATTCAATGCAATGCTTTCAGATGTGGGCTATATAGCATCATTATTATACGATGCGGAGCCACATTTAGAAGAAATGCCTTTTTCTGCACCAGCTTATTTTAGTGTTACTCTTATTGCTGAAATAATAATTATTATTGGTGTTATTATTATTATTTTTATCTCAATTAAGTTATACCGCTCACGTCAAAAAATTAGCGTTAGAAAAATTGATAAGAAAACTTCCTTACTTTCACTTGATGCCTTCGTTATTGAGGTAGATAAGAAGCTAAAGAAAATTGAACCAAACGAGTATGAATTAATTGGAATCGATATTGATTTATTTAAATTAATCATTGCTTATTATGGAAATGATATTGCTGAAAAGCTTATTTTAAATATGGCTGACATGCTTAAAAACTTCTTTATTCGTGAAGATGCATTAATCACAAGGCATAGTGCAGACTATTTCCTTATTTTTGCAAAAACAAATAATGACGATAGAAAAATGCGAAAATTTGTTGAAGAGGTGTTAACACCAAGCTTCAAAGAAACAACTGGCCAACACTACGAAGTAAGCTTTTCTGTTGGTAGATATGTTGTAAACAATCCAAGTATTCCATTTAGTGAAATGATTACTTTCAGTGAATTAGCAAGAAGACAAGGTAAGAATATTCATACAAACACCTTTTATACATTTGATGAGGTTATGAATAAACAATATCACGACAAGTTGAATATTACCTATAGAATGACTTCAGCACTTGAAAAACATGAATTTATTATTGAATTTCAACCCAAAATAGATCTGAAAAAGCTAAAAATTATGGGTGCAGAAGCTCTTGTGCGTTGGCACCCTGAAAATGAAGATAAAATATACCCTAACGACTTTATTCCTGTTTTTGAAAAAAACGGTTTTATTGCCAAATTAGATGTATATGTTTTTGAAGAAGTATGTAAGTTTATTGAAGAAAACAGAGCTTTATGTTCAAATATAAAAATTGCATTCAATCTTTCACCAGTAACTTTAGCGAAGCCTGAAATTGTAGATGATATTATTGCTATTGCTAAAAAACATGCTGTAGACCCAACTAAACTTGAGGTAGAAATACTTGAAAGTGTTATTGATGATATTCCAATTTCTGATCTTATTCAAAGGCTAAATGCTTTCAGACAGTTTGGCTTCTCTATTGCTCTTGATGATTTTGGAGCTGGTGCTTCCTCGTTAAACAGGTTTGGTTTGCTGCCTATTGACGTTGTTAAACTAGATAAAAAGTTTATTGATAATATTGATAATGAAAGAATGGCATTTACAGTAAAGCATTTTATTAATAATAGCCGAGATTTAAAATTATCTATTGTTGCAGAAGGAATTGAAACAAAAGATCAATACAATTGGTTAAAAGATGCTGAATGTGATATTGCTCAAGGCTACTTATTTGCAAGGCCGCAAAGCAAAGAAGGGTTCATTGAAGTATTAAAAGCAGATTATTTATACTTGATGTAATTACAACTTAAATACAATATAAAAAGGCTTAGAATATTACTTCTAAGCCTTTTTTATATATGTTGATTGAGATAGAAAAAGCAAGATTAATTACTATACTACTTCTAAAATTGTAGCAAAATAATAAAACTACTTACGTAGATTCATTAGTAGATTAAACTAATTGTAGTGGCAGGGGTTAGCCCCTTGTCCTTTATAGAATAGTTAAAATACCTAAGTTATAGGGCAATTTGTGCAATTGATTTTTTTAGCAGGGCAAGCCCTGTTCCAACATAAATATTTAATTAAAAAATGCTTTTGGTTTAGTTATTTTTGTAGAAAGCAAATTCTAGCTACATTTGCCTGAGTTCTTGTACTTGCTAAATCTAAAGCACTTACACCGTGGCTCATTTTTTGGTTTGGGTCAGCACCATTTTGCAAAAGCATTTCAACAATTTCTTCTGTTTGGAAAAAAGCAGCCAATATTAGAGCAGTTCTGCCGTTGCTTGCTGTAGCATTAACATTTGCCTTATTATCTAGCAAAACCTTAATGCAACCTGTATGTCCTTTGCTTACAGCTTGCATTAATGCGGTATAGCCTTCAGAAGTAGCTGCATTAATATTTGCACCATTGCTAATTAAAGCCTGAACAGCATTAGAACGCCCAAAATATGCACTAGTTATTAGTGCTGTCCAACCATCATTGCCTACAATATTAACATCCGCTTTGTTGTAGATTAATAAATTTATTATATCAATATGCCCGTTTGCTGCCGCTAGCATAAGAGGTGTATTACCATCTGAGTTTTTTAAATTTACATTATACCCATCTTCTATAAGTTGTTTAACATAATTAATATCGCCGTAGGCAGAAGCATTATGCAGTGTGCTAGCAAAAACATTTTGAGTAAAAACTAAAGAAATAAATAAAGTAAATATATAAATAATTCGAAGCATTGGTTCACCTTTAAACATTAAAGAAATACGCTATATTACACACTTTATATAAATAAAATTGTAAATAAAATAGCATTATCTTTCCAAAAAATACTTTGCGTATATTAGTATAACTTATATACTTAAGCAAGTGTATATTTTTTACCTTTTTTGTTTATATAATGTATATTTTCAAGAAATTACTACTAAAACAACATGATAGTATATAAAATGAAGATTTGCATACTTATGCATTTTATGCTAAATCTTTTCAGGTATTTTTTTACACATCAACCTGTTTATACTCCAAGGTATTTTGAATGCTTTCAATTATGATTACTTTAGTGCCAATTTTTGGGCTTATGCTTATAGGGGCATTATCAGAAAGAAGGCAAATGCTTCCTGAAAATGCTGCATTATGTTTAAATCAATTTGTATATTGGTTTGGACTACCTTCTTTACTCTTTTTTTTAATTGCTACCACCAACTTTGAAAAATTAGCTATAAGTGCCATTGTATCTTTTACTATAACCATGCTTCTTGTACAAATTATAGCAATTTCAATTCTTAAATTTTTAAA
>CAYJFV010000226.1:0-3165 GCA_964369275.1 uncultured Desulfovibrionaceae bacterium | reverse complement strand
AGCATCTGAACAAGAGTTACATTGTGCACAATATTCCAATGTTGTTTCAAGCATTGGTAAGAAAGTCCAGTTATTTTCTTCGCTAAGAAGTTTTCTAAAACCACTTAAGAATTTTTCAACAATTTCATCTTCTTCAGCTTTATTTTTAGGCATTGGAATTTGTAAAATTGATAAATCATCTAAAATAGTACAAAATTCAGTTTTTTGATCTTCAGTCCATTCAGTCCATTCGTGGTCTTGAAGTTGCACACGTGGAATTGGTTTTAGATCTTTGATATCAAGATGAACAAGTTGTCCGTCTTTTGTAGATATATCAGTAAGTTTAAGATTTTTCATTGTTGCGTTCCTTATTCTTTATCAGCTGACTGTGCAGGGTTATGCATTGCAATTTCTGCCCAAGTTTTGTTACCATCACCAGCAATATGGCTTGCAGACCAAGTAGGTTTTTTACCTAAGTTTTGACCGATAGCATCATTTAATTTTTTGTCATCAAGGGTAGGTGCATCGTCCCAACGAATGTTGTGCCATGTGAAGTACTTCATGAAGAAGTGGCTCATGTGGGTAGCAGGTACGAATGCAATTAGGAATACTGTGTAGATAACTAAAACAGTATAGCCTGCTGAGAAAGAAGCAGCAGTATCAAATGTGAATAAAGCTTTTAGGAAGCTTGTGTTTTGTGCAGAAAATGATGGTGAAGACATAAAAGCAAATAAAGCTAAAATAGCCCAACCAGCAAAAATTGCAAGGTTGAAATAGTGTTCAGGAGTTGTGTAAACTTTTAATGTTTCAGAAGTTAAACGTCTTTGAAGAAGTAAAAGTGCACCAACTACTACACCAGTTAAACCAATAACTGCTACAAGGTTAGCTAATGGAAGAACAAAGCTTGTTGCAAAACCTTCTAAAATTCCAAGTCCACCAAGGATAAGAGAAAGAATTGAAAGCAAGAATGAACCTAAACATAAATATAAACCAGCGTGGAATGGGTAAGTACGTATCCAAAGGTCACGGTTATGTTTAAAAGTTAAGTGAAGAAGAAGCATTTCTTCAGCAAGTGCAACAGCCATACCCACTAATGAGTGGTTACGGGCTTTGTGCCACCAGCCTGATTCTTCAAGGTAAGAGCCGCCCCATTTCGCACGTTCGCCTTCATGTGGAACTGGATAGAGTTCCCAACGAATGTGTAATGGACGGGACATGAATTTCTTTGCTTTTGTGATCACAAGAACGAAAAATAATGCGATGCAAACATAGCAAATAAGGTAAGTAAGCGCAGTCATGAGCCATCTCCTAGGTCAATAAATTGGTTAAAATATACTCACGGGATGATACACAAAGTTATATTTAAGGTCAATATTTTTTTATAACATTTTCTTTCTTTTTTCTCATTCCCTCAATTTATGAAATAAGCATTCTAAGCAATAAGTCAAAACTAAATATAAAATTTGTTCACCTACTATGAATAACAATATATAGTTGTAATAATAAAAAATAAGAAAGTACAATCTACAATAGTAAAAACATGATAACATTGACTTTTATAATACTATAGTATAATGCTAAGTAAAGATTCATAAATTATTTGGAGGATTATAGAACATGAGTAAGAAAATTTTAATGATTACAGGTGACTTCACAGAAGATTATGAAACAATGGTTCCTTTTCAAGCTTTAGAAATGCTTGGATATAAAGTTGATGCTGTTTGCCCTGATAAAAAAATTGGCGATACTGTAAAAACTGCTATCCACGATTTTGAGGGGCAACAAACATACTCTGAAAAAGTGGGGCATAACTTTGCACTAACAGCTACCTTTGACTCAATTAAAATTGATGAATATGCTGGCTTATTTATTACTGGTGGTCGTTCACCTGAATATTTACGTTTAAATGCAAAAGTTATTGAATATACAAAACATTTCTTTGATAAAAATCTTCCAGTAGCAGCTATATGTCATGGTCCACAAATTTTAGCAGTAACTGGTAAAATTCAAGGCAAAAAAATGACAGCATATCCTGCTGTTGGCCCTGAATTAGTTTTAGCAGGTGCTGATTATGTTGAAGCTCCTGTTGATGCAGCTGTAGTTGATGGCAATTTAGTAACAAGCCCAGCATGGCCTGGAAATACTGCAATTTGCCGTGAATTTGCTAAATTACTTGGTGCTAAAATAGAAATCTAAGTTCAAAATCTAATTGTTTTCAAGCCCCTTATTGCTAATATGGGGCTTGTTTTTTAAAGAGGATATATAATGCAAGTGTGCAGAGTTTTAATGGTTTGTGTTTTGTCTTTTTATCTGAGTGGTTGTGCAACTATAATGGGCGGCAGTACCTCGGAAGTAACTATTGATACAGAGCCTTCAAATGCAACATGTTATATTGAAGGAAAAAATTACAACGAAAAAATTACAACACCGGAAACTATTGAAGTGTCGGGTAAGTCGGGTACTTTAAGGTTAACGTGTGAAGAAGAGGGCTACAAAACAGAAACTAGCTCTATTTCAACAAATATGAACGGATGGTTTATAGTAAATGGTGTATGGTATTTTACAATTATAGGCATTCCAATTGCAGTTATTGGTGCTGTTGTTGATACTTCTACAGGTGCAGTTTCTGAATACCCCGAAGAATACACTCAAATTTTACATCCTGAGTAAAATAAATTATAGATTGTAGTGTAAATATTTACAATTTATAAAGCAAATAATAAACTTTTTAAATGCCCTTAAAAAGGCTTGCAAAGCAAGAAAAAATAGCGTAAAAGACTATGACGTATTGTGTAGGTGTTACACGAAAATAATGGCTTTACACCTTAGTTTAACCTTTAACTTCAACTATTTTAGCGAGGTCTTATGTTCTCACTACTTGTCGTGCTTGCTTGTGCATTACTTGCTATAGCTTATGCATTTAAGTCTTCAAAAGTGCTTTTCTCAAACCCTACAGGTAATGAAGAAATGCAACGTATTGCCGGTGCAATACAAGAAGGTGCTGATGCGTATCTTAAACGTCAGTATACTACTATTGCTATTGTGGGCATTGGTATTACAGTATTTTTACTTATTTTCTTAGGTTTCTTTGTTGCTTTTGGTTTCGTACTTGGTGCAGTGCTTTCTGGTGTTGCTGGTTTCATTGGTATGAACGTTTCAGTTCGTGCTAACGTACGTACTACAGAA
>CAYJFV010000225.1:0-3201 GCA_964369275.1 uncultured Desulfovibrionaceae bacterium | reverse complement strand
TGAATGTTTTTTGAGTTAAGATATTTTATAAATTTTTCTCTATTTTCTACCCTTACAACAAATAAATGCCATACATACGAGTTTTCATTGTAGGCTTTTGGCAATATTATGAGTGGATTATTAATGTGATTTCTATAATACAAAGCAATTTCTCTACGCCTTGAATTATCATCATCAAGCCCCACTAGTTTAACATCTAAAATTGCGGCTTGAATTTCATCAAGGCGTGAATTTATGCCTTTATATTCATGTTCATATTTTATAGTTGAGCCATAATTAGCAAGTGCTTTGATTTTATTATATAATTCTTCATTATTTGTTGTAATAGCACCGCCATCACCTAAAGCACCTAAATTTTTACCTGGGTAGAAAGAAAAGGCGGAGGCATCGCCTAAATTGCCTACTCGTTTATCTTTATAGTATGCACCATGAGCTTGGGCAGAATCTTCAATAATTTTCAAATTATACTTTTTAGCTAGTTGCCAAATTTCTTCCATTTCAACAGCTTGCCCATAAAGATGAACTACCATTATGGCTTTTGTATTCGCATTTATTTTTTCTTCAATAAGTGAAGGATTAATATTATAAGTATTTATATCAGGCTCTACTAAAACAGGTATACAGCCCACTTCTGAAATTGCCAAAATTGAGGCAATAAAAGTATTAGCGAGAACAATAATTTCATCATTTGCACCAAAATTATAGGCTTTTAATATAAGCTTTAAAGCATCTAAACCATTAGCTACACCTAGGGCGTATTTCGTACCACAATAAGAGGCAAAGTTTTTGCAAAATTTATTATTCTGACTGCCATTTAAATACCAACCAGAATCAAGAACTTCTTTGATTTTAGCGTCTATATTGGCCCTATATTTTTCGTTTATTTTATATAAATCTAAAAAATTAATCATTTTGGTATTCCTAGAAAGTTTTATCCAACCCTAATAATTTATAATGTATA
This sequence comes from uncultured Desulfovibrionaceae bacterium, assembly GCA_964369275.1. Taxonomy (GTDB): domain Bacteria; phylum Desulfobacterota; class Desulfovibrionia; order Desulfovibrionales; family Desulfovibrionaceae; genus CAYJAZ01. The sequence continues at coordinate 2,240 of CAYJFV010000225.1, read as the reverse complement.
ATATAATATTTTGCAATAAAAGTAATAATAGCAAAATTGAATATTTGCTATTATTCATAGAGAATATTTTGCTTGATTATTCTATATAATAGGCGTATAGCAGAGGAATAAATATAAGGTAGTGTGTTATAAGGTAAATTAATTCAAAACACATTACTAACATTGAAAACAACAAGGAAATACAATGAAAAAAATTATTGGAGTAGTGGCTCTAGTAGCATTGGTAGTTTTTGGTGCAAATCAATACTTTACTTCACAAGTAATCAGCGAAGTTGAAGCATACATTTCTAACCCAGAAAGTGCGATTACTGCTAAAGCAGAAAAAATTGACTACAACTTCTTTACAAAAACTCTTACTATGAATAACGTTACCGCTTTTGATAGCGAAGAAGAATTATTCACTGTAAGCAAGTTTATGATTAAAGGCTATTCAACTGAAGCTTTTGATATAAATAGTGGCGACTACCCTTTAGTTGCTGATGAAGTTTTATTTGAAAACTTTGTAGCAACTAGTGACCTTGCTAAAGTTGAATCTTTTTCATTAAAAGGCTGGAAGCAAAATATAGCTGCCGTAGCTGAAATTCTTGAAAACCCTAATGCAACACCAGAAGAAGTATTTATTAAATTTATGACTTTCTCTTTTGATAATTTAAACATCAAAGGTATGAGTGCTAACGATTACGAAATGCTATACGCTCTTGGTGATTTAAATATTCAAACCAATAAAGAAACATCAACATATAATCTTGATCTAGCTAACCTTATGTTTGCTGATGGCTACATGAGCTTAGAAATGGACGAAGCTAAAGTAGTAAATGCCCCTTCAATTGATGTAGAAATGCTTTCTGCAATTCTTGAAAATTCCTATGATATGGAAGATGCAATTACAACTTTCACAACACAATTCTATTCTTCTTTCTATTCATCACAAGTAGAGCAAACTGCTACAGTTAAGGGTGTACGCATGCATGACACCTACTATGATGAAGGTATGTTTACTCTGAAAGAATACACTCAAACAACTACAAATGCTGGTCAAAACACCACTTTCAAACTTGATACTTTAGAATTTTTAAACATTATGGATGAAGAATCAGCAGAAGCTCTTAAAATGGATCAACTCATTATGGATATGAGCGGAACTGCAAACATGAACAAAGAAATGACTGCTTTTGACATGGATATTACAACCAATTTACGCGAACTTCTTGATGTGCAATTCAAAACAGATATAAAACTTCCAGTTTCATACCCAGAAATAGCTACTGCTCTTGCCGCTGAAGATTTCATGACTTTACTTGCTCTTATGGCTACAGAAGTGAATGATTTATCTGTTTCATGGAGCGATAAAGGCCTTATGCCAAGAATTGTAAGCATGATGCAATATGAAGCTGCTTCTTATGGTGAAGAAATTACTGTTGAACAATTCTTAGAAATGAGCGAAGAAGAAATATTGTATATGAGCGAAGATTTATACTATTTCGGTATTCCTGATACTTTCACAGCTCAATTAATTCCTGCTGTTATCGATTATCTTTATACCCCTGGTAACATTAGTATCGACCTTGTTACTAAAGGTATGACAGTTGAAGAACTAAGCAATGAAATAATGTATAATGCTGAACAATTCCCATTCGGTGTTACATATACCGCTGGCGATAAAACAACACAAGCTTTAGTTGATGAATTAAATGCAACTGTAGCTCAATAATTTATTCTTTTATAACAAATATAAGCTCTTGCAATTATTAGTATTGTAAGGGCTTTTTTTTACAATATCAATTCTCTTTTTTTATGTCTCCGACGGCTTAGGAGCGGACAGCTCCTAAGAACCTACGTCATCAATGATGCCTTTGAAAAATGTGTACATTTTTCAAGGGCATCATATCTTCCTTTACTGCATACACAATATTTTCTCTACATATATTTTCGTGGCTAAGGCGATTAATGGAAGTTTGACTAGTAAATGGTAGTCAAGAGCAGAAGTAAATATGTGCAGCACTTGCTATCGCAAGTGAGTAAGTATAAAAAATTCATTAATATCCTTCCTTCACTTGTGTAACAAGTGCTGAAAAATTTACATTAGAGTAAGCTACCATTTCCTAGTCCAACTTCCTTTATTCACCATAGTCACGAAACAAAATATTGAGAAAACATTACGCGTGCATTATCAAATATGCGGAACGCATAAAAATCTTTAGCGAACGAACAAGAACGACGTTTCTTGTGAAGTGAGGATT
>CAYJFV010000224.1:0-3217 GCA_964369275.1 uncultured Desulfovibrionaceae bacterium | reverse complement strand
GTTCAAAAAATCAAATACGCATAGAACAAGCAGAGCTGTTCATGCAGTAAATAAAGAAAATATAAATGAGTTAATCTACCTAATTATTTATATATTATTTACTGTAATATATAAAAAAAGCCCCACAAATTAATTCGCGGGGCTTTTTTTAGTATACTAGGTGTTATTTACATTCTTTTACTTGTATATTCTTTAATTAATCCAAGTAGTTTTTCATATTCAATTGGTTTTGCTAAATGTGTATTCATACCACTTGCTATAGCTCTGTCAACGTCTTCTTTGAAGGCATTTGCTGTAACTGCAATAATTGGAATTTGCTTTGCATCTGGTCTGTCTAGTTTACGAATTTCTTGTGTTGCTTCATAGCCTGTCATTTGTGGCATTAGGGCATCCATAAGAATTAAGTCGTAGTAGCCATTTTCAGATTGAGCAAATTTTTCAACTGCTTCTGTACCATCTGCTACTTCATCAATTTGAATTTTGCATTCTTTAAGCATTTCAACTACTATAATTCTATTTAGTTCAACGTCATCAGCTAAAAGAATACGTTTAGTTGAAAGGTCAGTTGATTGTGGTATAACTATAGCTTCTTGGTTAGCACCGGTAGGTGTTGCAACAAATTCACAATCTACAGTGTCAAACCATAGTGTAAAGTAGAAAGTAGAACCTTGTTGAACAACGCTTTCAACTTCAATAGAACCACCAAGAATATTAATAATGCTATTGCTAATTGAAAGTCCTAATCCTGTACCACCATAAATTCTAGCAGTGTTACTTTCAGCTTGTTCAAATGGTTTAAAGAGCTTTGCAATAGATTCTTGTGAAATACCAATACCGCTATCGGTTACTTCAAATCGTACTTGAATACGTTGCCCTTCTTGTACAAGTTGGTTTACATTAAGTTCAATTTTACCTTGCTCAGGCGTAAACTTAACAGCATTACCAAGTAAGTTGATAAGCACTTGACGTAAACGTAGTGAATCTGAAATTACATTACATGCAATTCTATCATCAAAATTAATTACATAATCAATTTGTTTTTCTTCGCAACGTGGGCGAATAATTGCTTCAACACTATAAACAGTTGCTTTTAGATCAATTGGTTCTAGGTCAACTTCAATTTTACCAGCTTCAATTTTTGATAAATCAAGAATGTCATTTAGTAATGAAAGTAGATGCTTCGATGACTTTTCAATATGTTCAATTTGAGTAAGAACTTTTGGTAAATCAGCATCAGGTGCTTCAAGCGATCTATGAACAATATCGGTAAGACCAATAATAGCATTCATAGGAGTACGTATTTCATGGCTCATACGAGCAAGGAAGTCACTCTTTGCGGCGTTTGCAGCGTGTGATTCACGCAATGCTTCTTCAAGCTGGTGTTGAATAGCAAGTAAGTTTTTGCTTGCTTCAACGCGTTGGGTTACGTCACGTCCAATACCTAGAATACTTACTATTTCACCGTCAGTGTTGTACATTGGGGTACGCAGAACTTCAAGAACTTCTGAATGTCCATCAAAGAAGTTTACTTTTTGTTCTCTAAGTAGTGTACGTCCTTTTTGTATAACTTCATTGTCGAATAAGTCAGATTCTTTTCCAGTATCTAAACCATGTAGTTCAATTGAAGTTTTGCCAATATATTCGCTAGTATGCTTACCACCAATAGTCGCAAAACGTGGGTTAACCATCATGAAGGTTGTATCTTTTACATTCTTTAGCCACATCATATCTGGGCTTTCGTTAAAGATTGTATCTAGCAATTGACGTTGAGATTCAATATGCTGTTCATTTAATACAATTTCAGTCATGTTAGTTGTTGTAATAATGTAGCCTTCCTCATCGTCATCATAATCAGATACAGGCATGCGAATAGCCTTATCTTGGAAGTATACATCTTGACTAGCCCAATACATAATTTCAGCAGTTTTGTCTAAATTTTGTTCAGACATTGGGTCGTAATTACTGTTTCTATCGTATAGACAGATACTGTAGAAGTCTTTACCAACTACATCAGCTAAATCTTTAGAATACCATTTTTCAGCTTGTTCGTTCATAAAGATAATTGTTTGGTCGGCATCTAGAATTACTTGTGGTTCTTGAACACTAGCAACGAGGTTATCTGCCAATTCATCGAAAGAGTCGGCTAGAAGACCAAGTTCGTCAGTTCTTGAAGAATAGAACCTAAATTGACGTTCACCATTTCTAAAACGGCTAAAACCATTTATAAGGAAGGTTACAGATCTAGTAAGTGCTGATGCTAACATAACAGCAACAACAACAACTAATATAGTCATTAATACTGTACTTACTGTTAGGCTAGTAGCGATATCTACAAGTGAATCTAAAATAAAGTTTTGCGATTCTGCTGCAAGTAATTCTAATTCATAGTCAGCTTCTGAAATAAGTTCGTTAAGTTCTTGCTGAGTAGAAACAGCAGGAGCTTGGAACTCATCAATACCAGCAGAAATTAACACAAAGCCAAAACCAATTTTAGATTTGCCATAAGGGCCTGTGTAGTAAGGAATAGCAGCAGGAGTAGTAATTTTTGTTAAACCTGTCCATAAAATATGCACAGAACCTGAACCACCTTCACTTGCTAAATCCATCCAGCCAGTACATTGTGGGGCGTTGTTCAAGTATCTACAGTCTAAGCCAAGTAAGCCTTGAGCAGTAAGCTCTGCCGCAGGGCGTTTTGACCGTGATTGCTCATGGAAAGTTGGTACACCTTGAATAAATTCAGCATAAGGTTTTCCACTTGCAATAAAATCGTTATAGATGCTTTGTTCTAACCAAGGAATAGCTTGTTCACCTGTTTCAGGGTCAAAACCAACGATAGAGTGGTGACGTGGGTGAACAATACTTTTACCTAAATGATCCCAAATAAAAGCATAGTTGCCTAAATGCGGGTCTGGTAATTCAGAATACCTAGCATCAGTAGGCATAATTCTGTTAGTTACTTCGATAATATGGTCGTGATTATATGCCAAACTTACATAACCCACACGTTTTCCATTTTCTTCAACAGGCATAATCCAGCGGATAATACCTTCAAATTTTTTACCATTAGGGTTTTCAGTTCCTGCCCAAGCAGAGGTTTCTGGAAGAAATTCAATGTTTCTATTTGTGGCATTTTCAGGAATATACATGCCAAGAATTTCAGTGCCAACATAAGCACCAGTTACATCAGAAACCCAAATTTCACCAGCTTTTAGTTTTT
>CAYJFV010000223.1:0-3232 GCA_964369275.1 uncultured Desulfovibrionaceae bacterium | reverse complement strand
ATTATTGATGACGTGGGTTCTTAGGGAATTGACCTTCCCTAAGCCGTCGGAGACATAAAAAAAGAAAAAATATTATTATACTATAAATTAGAGTGGTGTATATAACATAACAAAATTACTACATATTTTCATCTTTGAGTTCTGAACTCATAAGCTCAATAAGAATTTCTTGCGGATTTTTTTCTTCATAGAGTACGGCATACATTGCACTTGTAATAGGTACACGAATATTCAGAGATTGTGCATGTTTATACACTGCTTCAGTTGTTTTTACACCTTCTGAAACCATGCCAAGTGAAGAAACTATGTCGTTCAATTTTTCGCCTTTACCTAGCCTTAATCCTACTTGTCTATTACGCGATAAGTCGCCTGTACAGGTAAGAATTAAATCGCCTAGGCCTGAAAGCCCCATAAAGGTTGTTACGTTTGCACCCATTGCAAGCCCAAGCCTGCTCATTTCAGCAAGCCCGCGTGTAAGTAGGGCTGCACGCGAATTGTAGCCTAAGCCTAAGCCATCGCACACGCCAGCGGCAATTGCTATAATATTTTTTAAAGCTCCGCCAATTTCTGCTCCAATTACGTCAGAACATGAATAACAGCGAAAGAAAGAGTTTGAAAAAACATTTCTTAGCCATTGGCCAGTTTTTTCATCATTACAAGCTAGAACAACTGCTGTTGGCTGATTATCTAATACTTCCGCCGCGAAAGATGGCCCAGAAATTACTGCATAGTTAGGGGATTTATGCCCAACCACCTCTTTTACAATTTGCTCAACTGTATTTGCTTTTGGACATTCTAAACCCTTAGCACTATTTACAAAAATAGCATTATCGGGTAATACATCTTCAACTGACTGCAAAAAAGATCTTACTTGTTGGCAAGGAATGGCAAGTACGTAGAAATCTTTATTTTTTAAGCAATTTTTGTCAGTGCTTGCACTAACATTTGCATGTATTTTTCTATTTGGAAGGTAGCGTGTATTTTCGTTGTTAGTATTAATTTCGTTTGCAATTTTTGCATCACGTAAAAATATTACAACTTTATGGCCTGCTTCAGCAAGGATATGGGCAAGTGCTGTTCCCCAGCTTCCGCCACCAGCTACTACTAGATTCAAATTTTCTTTCATAAGCTCCTCTAAAAACAATTATAATACTTTCTAATACGTTAGCAAAGATATATAAAAGAGTCAAATAGGAAAAGCAAAAATGAAATCTCTTTATGGCTTTTTAGCAAGTTGTTGTGCAATTACACCTAAAGAATAGTTTTTATTTTGCACCTCAGTATAGCCTGCTTTTTCTAGTTTTTTGCATAGCTCTTTTTGTGGTGGGTAATTCTTTGTACTTACTATAAGATATTTATATGGTTCAGTATCTTTTTGAGTAAGCTTAGCTATAAGCGGAATTATAAAGTTATGATGAATGTAAAAATATGGCTTTGCATACCAAACAGGTGTACCTACATCAAGCGAAGTCCATACTCCGCCTTTTTTTAGGTATTTCATATATTTTTGCATATATTCATCAATATTAGGTAAGTTTCTTAAGCCAAAGCTTATTATAATTAAATCGAAGCTTTCTAATTCAAAAGGGCTAGTTTCTTCAAGTTGAGTTACATCACGTTCAAAAAAGCTAATATCTTTTGAACCTTCTGCTTGTTTTGCTACTTCAAGCATATTTTTTGAAAAATCTATACCCACAATTTGAGCATTAGGGAATTGTTTTTTTAATTCAATTGCAATATCGCCAGTACCAGTGCAAACATCTAAAATTTTTGTAGGGGTATAGCCAAGCAGTTTCACAGCTCTTTTTATGGCACTTTTTTTCATGCTACGGTGTAAGCCAAAAGACATAAGGTCGTTTAATCTATCGTATTTACCATAAATTTGATTAAATAAAGATTGAATAGAGTTTTTATTGTCTTGATTATATTGCATATAAATTCTTTTCTTGTTAAATTGTTTTTTATGAATTAGCATATTATAAATTTCACCGCAAGAATTATTCTGCTTGCCAAAAATCAAAAGTGATTTATCTTTATTTCAGAAAAATAAAAGGAAAAGATATGAAAATTATTTTCGATAATAAAGAAATACAAGTTAGCCCCTTTGCAATAAACCTTGTGCAAGCAGCTAAAGAAAATGGAATTACTATTGTTGCCCCTTGCTATAAAGCTCATTCAGGTTCATGTTGCCATTCGTGCTTGGTAGAGATTGACGGTAAAGAAGCCTTTGCCTGCGGCACCAAACCTTACGAAGGCATGATAGTGCATTATGATAGAGAAGATTTAAACAAAAAACGTGCCGAAAACCTAAAAAAATATTCAGATAAACTAAAAGAAATAGACAGGCTTACAGGCGGTTTACAAGAAATAAGAAAAGTTAAACGCCCCTATGAATTATAAAAATAAAGCACACTCTCTTTTTGGGAAAGTGTGCTTACTCTTTTAATTTGAAACAACTTATTTTATGCGGTTTAATTGCAATTGATATTTTGGCTGGCTAAGCTCATAAGCTATAAATACTAGCCTATCATCAGAAAGTACACCCGAAAAAGTAAGCAAGCAATCTTCTGGAAGAGTAGAATCGCCTTTATAAATTTTATTTTCAACTAAAGTAAAAAGCGGAGTAACATTTTCAACCTCTTCTTCACTCATAACATAACCTGCATAAATTTTGTTATTTAGCATAGTTGCAACAACATCAGTGCGTGCAAAAGCTGAACCTTTATGTAGCTTTCCGCCATTCATACGCCATAAATATTCATCTTTTGTATCACCAAGGTATACAGCATGTGCAGAATGTGTTAGAATAGGCTCATTTTCAGTGTTTTCACCAAGGTAAAACTTGCTCGCCGAATAAGTAAATAAAATATCCTCCTGCTCCATAGAGTCGCCTTTATAGATATGCTCTGTGGTAACAGCAAGTGCAGGACTTGATAGCAAAGTAAATATACATGCAAGTAAAAGTAATTTTTTAATCATCTCTTTTCCTAAATTTTCGCTAAGAATTATTTGCGTACTTTAGTATGAAGCCATTTATTTGTCAAATTTCAATTCTTATTTCTTTTTTTGTCTCCGACGGCTTAGGGAAGGTCATTTCCCTAAGAACCCACGGAAACAAAAGTGCTTTGCACTTTTGTTTTCCTTTTCATAGCTAACAGAAATCATCTTCTACCTATATTTTTGTGGCTAAGGCGATTAACGGAAATTGGACTAGTAAATGGTACTCAAGTTC
>CAYJFV010000222.1:0-3274 GCA_964369275.1 uncultured Desulfovibrionaceae bacterium | reverse complement strand
CGAAAGAAGCTTCGAGTGTGATTTCTTCATCAGAAACGCTTAATTGATCTTTAATGATTTGTTTGATTTTTGCTTCAACTGACATAATGCCCCCAAAGGAATTGTTATTGTTTTATATTATGAGTACATGCCGCCATTAACAGCTAGTACTTGTCCTGTAATGTATGATGCTTTATTTGAAGCTAAAAATGCAACAGCTTCAGCAACTTCAACCGATGTACCAAGACGAGCAAGAGGAATTTTTTTCATAAAATCTGCCTTTACTTCATCTGGTAAAACTTCTGTCATATCTGTTTCAATAAACCCTGGTGCTACAGCATTAACTGTAATATTACGTCCACCAAGTTCCTGTGCTAATGACTTTGTCATACCAATAACACCAGCTTTTGATGCAGAATAATTTACCTGCCCAGCATTACCAGATTGCCCAACAACAGAAGAAAGACTAATAATACGCCCTTGCTTACGTTTAGACATTAGCTTTGCCGCTTCACGCATACACGTAAATGCACCTTGCAAGTTTACTTGAATAACATCTTCAAAATCTGCATCTTTCATACGAAGAATAAGACCATCTTTCGTAATACCTGCATTATTAACTAACACATGTAAGTCTACTTTGTCTTTTATTACTTCTTGAAAAAATGTAGCAATCGCAACTGAATCACCAACATTTAGTTGGTATGCACTAGCATTTACACCAAATTCTTTTAATTCTTCTACTACCTTATCTGCTTCGTCTTTTTTAGAATTATAAGTTAGTACAATATCAAAACCATCGCGTGCTAAAGCATAGGCACATGCTTTACCAATACCACGTGAAGCTCCTGTAACAAGTGCTGTTTGTCTAGTGTTATTATCAGTCATTAATTTATCCTATATATATTCGTAAAATGCTAAAACAAAGTATAGTCAAAAACAAATCTTTTTTCAAGCATTTTTCTTGAAAATTTTCTTCCAAGGCTTCTACTCTAAAATATACTACTAAATAGCTTCAATAATGCTAGCTGCCCAAGTTAACCCTGCTCCGAAAGTTGTAAGAAGCAGCTTATCACCAGTTTTTAAAACTTTCGTATCAAGAATTTCAGATAAAGCTATTGGTATTGAGCTAGCAGAAGTGTTACCAAATCTTTGAACATTAATATATCTTGCTTCTTCACTTACTTCTAGGGAATCAAATATTGAATCAATTATACGCTTATTCGCTTGGTGCGGAACAACAAAACGTATATCTGATAAAGATAAATTATTACGCGATAATACTTCTTTACATGCATTAGACATTGAACGAATAGCATGCTTATATACTTCACGCCCTTGCATTTGCAAGAAAAATTCTTCGTCTATACTATCGCCAACCTGACTTAAAATAGCAGTACCACCACCAATACGTATCAAGTCTTGCAAAGTGCCATCAGTATAACATTGCGTATCAATAAGCCTAAATTGACAGGCTTCTTCTTGTGCTTTATCTTCTTTATTATTAGAAATTACTACTGCCGCAGAACCATCACCAAAAAGAACCGCTGTGGTTCTATCTTGATAGTTCAACCTACGGCTTAAAGCTTCACTAGTAATAAAAAGAACTTTTGCATTTTTACATTGTCTAACAACAGCATCTATCAAATCAAGCCCGTATAAAAAACCTGAGCATGCCGCATTAATATCAAGTGCAAAAACTTTTTTACTTTCTATAATTTCTAAGGCACCCGCTACCATGCACGCCATACTAGGTGTAAGCATTTGAGGGGTACAGGTTGCTACAAAAATATGAGTTAGCTCATTAGCATTAGTTTTTGAAAGTGCTAGTGCTTTTTTAGCAGCATCTATTGCATAATCAATACTATTTTCTTCGGCTGTAAGAATATGCCTTTTTTCAATGCCTGTACGCGAGCGAATCCATTCATCGCTAGTGTCCATCATTTTTTCTAAATCAAAATTTGTTATAACTTTATTAGGTACAGAATAGGCTAGGCTATTAATGTAAATACTCATATTAATTTAGTATCCTACTAAAAGAAAAAACTATTATTAAGATTACGCTGAAAAAGTTCTGCCGTAACGGGTAAGTTCTTCATTTGCTTCAAGTGCATCAATAAGGCGTTGGTTTGTACCTTTTTCAATTGATACATAAGCCATTCTAATTCCTGAAGCAATAGCTTGCTCATTAGAAGAGCCATGCCCAACAATACACACACCACGTAAACCTAACAATGGTGCACCACCGTATTCAGCATAGTTAATTGTGCTTCTATATTTTCTAAATGCTTTCATAGATAAATATGCACCAATCTTAGCAAAAATACCATTACTCATTAATTCGCGTTTTAATATGCGTGAGAGTGAAAGAGCAAGCCCTTCACTTAATTTCAAAGCAATATTACCAACAAAGCCATCGCATACCGCAACATCTACTTCGCCAGTAAAAATATCACGCCCTTCAATATTGCCAATAAAATTAATATTATCAGCCATTTTTATAAGGTCGTAGCTTTCTTTTACTAATGTATTACCCTTGCCTTCCTCTTCACCAATACTTAAAATGCCAAGCTTTGGATTTTCACAATCCATAACTGAACGCATAAATATTGAACCCATTAAACCAAACTGGAATAAATGCAAAGGCTTACAATCTACATTAGCACCTACGTCTAGTAAAAGCATAGGCTTTTTTTCTGTTGGAAGCAAAGTAGCCAAAGCAGGACGTTCCACACCAGGGATACGTCCTAATATAAACATTCCGCACGCAACTGTTGCACCAGAATGCCCAGCACTAAAGATACCCTCAACCTTGCCTTCTTTCAAAAGTCTACAGGCAACTTGAATTGAAGAATCTTTCTTCTTTCTAAGGATATCAGAAGGTTTTTCGTCCATTTCTACCACTTGGGAAGCATGAACTACTTCATATTCTACACCCTTAGTGTCAACCTTAGCAATAACAGCTTCAATCTCTTCTTGTATACCTACAAGAATAAGCTTGCCATTATTTCCTTTTGCAGCATTAAAAGCTGCAGGCACAACAACAGATGGGCCATAATCGCCCCCCATTGCATCAACTGCTACGGTTCTTTTTGTGCTTTGCATGGCTATTATGCGTTAGAAGCCGCTGTATGTACTACTTGACGTTCTTTGTATTTGCCACAAGTTGGACAAACTGAATGTGAACGTGTTGGTGCACCACATGAGCAATATACTACGTTAACTGGTGTTAATGCATCATGTGAACGACGCATACCTTTACGTGAACGTGATTTTTTATTTTGTTGAACTGCCA
>CAYJFV010000221.1:0-3284 GCA_964369275.1 uncultured Desulfovibrionaceae bacterium | reverse complement strand
ATACAACAGCACCAACAACAAAGTTACCACCTAAGGCAAATTCACCAAAGGTATAAATAATTTGCCCAGCATCAGCTTCAAGCAAAATTAAACGTGTTGTGGTAATATTTAAGCCAACTCTAAATAAAGTTGTAAACAAAAGCATTGTTGGATAGGAAGAAAAATCTAAAGCAGTTTTTACATACATTGCCATCATCAACATAAGAAAGGATAAGCCCATGTTTAAACCAATTAAGGTATCAACTACAGGCGTTGGCAAAGGTAAAATCATTAACCCAATAACTGCAATAACTAGAAAAACTAAGGCTAAATCACTATGCTTAGTTGCTCGCATTACTATAGAGTTTGCTTTTGCTAGTACACTCATACTATTCCTTTTTAACTAGAGGCTGTCATATTATAATATTGTTGCAAAGCAACTTTAGATTCATTTTCTCTGGAACTATGCCATAAAGCCTCAGCTTTTACAAGATATAAAGCAGCATCAGAAGATTTTATAGAATCTTCCTTTATAGCCTCACGTAAATATTCTAGGCATTTAGCATATTCTTTTTCATGTAAGGCAATGATTGCAAGATTTTTGTATTCCCATTGAAACTCTGATGGATTTTTAACTAGTTCTAAAAGTCCAAGAAAGATAAGTTTTGCTTTATCATTATGGCCCATGCGTAAATATAAAAAGGCTAAGGCACATAAAGCTTGATATTCAGCTTTACCAAAATTAATATTAGTCATAATTAGCCTGCTACCATTAGGTTAGAATATAAATTGAGTAAATCTTTGTTTTCTAATAGTGGGTTTATAACATTATTCATCATATCTTTTACGCCCTCGCCTAAGTTTTCACCTTGGGGCAAAGAACTAAAATTAGTTGCCATAGCATTAATTGTTCTATTGAAAACATCAGGGCGTAGAATTTCACCATCGCCAACATTTGGAACAAGCATATTTTCTAAATTTGCTTTAATGTTGCCCATTGCAAAGTGACTACTTAACCCCGCTTCAAATACTGAATTTGAAGCCATTGGTTTAGCTGTTGGTATATGTTCATTAGATTGCGTTGCTAAAAATTGGTCAATACCAACATTATGATTTAATAAATTTATTTTAGACATAATATCCTCGTTAAATTATACTTTACCTAAAGCTTTAGGTAAAAGATTTTGTAAAAAATGAAAACTGTTTTCGATACTTGCAGAAGTTACATTTTGCAAAGGCATACGTGTAAGTAAAATACCGTTACCAGAAAACATACCTGTAAATAATTTGAAGGGGTGGTTATATTTGAAATGACTTAATTCTAAAATACGTTCAGCAGCACTTTCATCATAGCTTTCAACGGGAAAAGTTATATATAAAATAAGTTCATTTTCTGTTTGTTCAAAGTAAAATAAACAAGAGTTTTCAACTTCAAGACAAGCTAAACCTTGTTCATTTAATGCGAAAGAGGGCATATTCATTCTACTTGCAAATTCAGCTATACTTTTTTCTATCATTTTATATTCCTTATTGTAAATTCTCTAACCATTCATCTTCACGAGCCACGGCAGTATCAACAGCTTCTTGAACGGCGTCTATAATTTTCATTCTATCGTTTGTAGAATCGAATAAAGTGGTTGAAAATTGTTTTGTTGCAGAAAGTAATTCTTGCAAGAAAAACACTTCTTGCTCTGGGTTTTGTGCTTTTGCTTCTTTCATAAAGTCTTCAATATTATTTGAACCAAGATAGTTTTGATCTTTAAAATCAAGAACTTTACCCATTACTTCAAAACCTGTATATTTGAAGTTTTCTAATTGATGCACTTCTTGCAGTCTTGTAACAAATCTATCACATAATGCATGAGCACTTTGGAAAGAACGAAGTTCACCTAAATTAGTGCTAATATTAGTAAGCTGACTTTTTTCCATGCTAGACATACTTGCGTTTAAGTCATTAGCAAGAGTTTTGTATAAAAAGTCCATAGCTAAATCAGATTTACCTGCGTATTTTTCATTTATATGTTTATAAACATCACGAGCAGATAAAAATTCATCAACTGTTTGTGCATAGAACTGATTTTTATTATCTAAGCCAGTAAAGCTTGGGTCAGCACCAGTAATTTCTGCTTGCATTGAAGCAACAATAGCAGTTTTTTCATTTGCTTCCATGCTTTTAATAGCAGAATTAAGTTCATTTAATAATGCTGGTTCAGCACCGTCTTTTTTAAGTTCTTCATAAACTTCTTGTAAAGACATAAAGGCTTTTGCGGCATCGCCACCAGCTAAATCTTTTGCTAATTGCTTAAGGGTGTCGGCGTTTTTAGCCCCTTTCATTTGAGCAATATCGTTTTTAAGGTTAGACTTATCGTTGTTGTCGCCTTGTTGCTCCATTACTTTTCTGTATAATTCATATACTTCTGAATTTTGAATATCAACAACTTCTTTTTCTTTACGTTCTTGCATTTCAAATTCATCGGTAGTGTCTACAGCAAAGGTAAGTTCTTCAGCACAAGCAGCTAATAAAGACATAGGGTTATTATGCATTTTTACTTGTTGCCCCATTAAAGAGCCACTAGCTTGAGAAGTGCTAGAAGACGAAGAGGTAGAAAAATTTTGTGTTTGATTAATATTTTGATTTTGAATTGAAAAACTCATATACAATCTCCAATATAGTTGGCATTTATAAAGCTTATGCAAAATCCCTACCAATATCTTAAATCTTACAAAAAAATACATCAATATTATGATTTTCGCAAGCAAATTAATTGATAAAGAATAACTTGCAAAATATATGTTTTTAAGCTATTTAACATTGAAATGATTTTAGTTCATAATATAAATGTAATTTTTTTTGTAAGCCTAATTATTGTTCTTATTTTTTCGTAGTAATACAAGGCTAAATATTTTGGAATAAAAAATGCAATAATACTTTAAAATTAAAGGAAGGTATTAATAAATGGCAAATTTTTTTGATAATGTAACAGAAGAACAACTAAAAATGTATGAAGGTGTTCTAAATGGTACTTATACATTAGCTGACGTTTACAACCTACAAAAAGATGAATTAGAAGGTTTTTATAACGTTGCTTATAACCAGTATAATGCTGGTAACTTCAAAGGTGCAGAAAAAGTTTTTAAATTTCTTGCTCTTTTTGAAACTTGGGAAGCTAAATACTCTCTTGGTTACGCTGCATGTGTTCAAGCAAGAGGTGATTTTGAAAAGGCAATTGAAATATATAGTGCTTCAATGATAGCAGGCGGTTTAGAAGATCCAACACCACTATACCAATCTGCTATTTGTTTTT
>CAYJFV010000220.1:0-3290 GCA_964369275.1 uncultured Desulfovibrionaceae bacterium | reverse complement strand
TGCCCACAAGTAGCACAAACACCAGCAAATTCATTATATAAATCAGGTGCCCATAAGTCTAAACAGCCATGCGTTTTTGAATTAGGACATGTTACAGATTTATCTTCCTTAGCTTTTTCACTAACCCAAGTCCAAGTACCTTTTTGGTTTTCAACATTCCAATCTGAAAGAGCTAATAAGTCTTTTTCATTTACTTTATTTGCTGTATTATCAACCTTTAAGTAACGCCCAAAATTTCTCATTGCACGGCGGAATGGAACAAAAGCTTTTTTGCGTAAGAAAGAAACTTCTGCACTTAATTCTTCAAAGAAATGCCCTAAAGCTTTACGTTTTTTATGGAAGATATTATGAATAAATTTCTTGTAGCCATCGCAAAATCTTTCAAAGCTTTTTTCGCGTACTGAACGCATAATTGAACGGTTATCTAAAAATGATGTTTTAGTTGCAGCTAAGAATTTCAATTGTCTTTTTTCTACTAATTTTCTTCTAGCACGTGGGCTTAAACGCCAACGAACGTTAACTTCATCTAAGTTTTCTGCTTTGTCTAATTTGCGTAAATCTGATGCTCTGAAAGAAATTGGAAGCCTTGTTGATAAAGCCACTTCATCAGTTGCACGCAAAATTTCTTGGCGTAGCATACGGAAAAATTCAAAGTGATGCGGTCTTGCACCTAAAACTGGTTCTTGAATAATTCTATCAATATGCCCAAAAGCTAAGTTATCTTTAGCAGTAAGTTTTAAATTTGTTGCACAAGATTCAATCAATTCAGGGGTTGCTCTATCGCCATCGCGTAAACGCCCCTCAATAGCCGCCGCACCTTCAGGTGAAATAACTGAATAGTAACCATGCGACATCATTAAACGTTTATCAGCTAAAGCAATAGCTTCTGCACCACCAGAACCACCTTCTGAGAAAATAGCAATTAATGGTACGCTAAGCCCTGCCATTTCATAAAGGTTTCTTGCAATTTGTTGCCCTGCACCAGGGTATTCTTCAACAGGATACGCACCAGGTGTGAACACAAAAGTATGAATAGGAATACCTTCAACTTCAGCAACTTTCATATAATGTAGTGCTTTTGCATTCCCCTCAGGCTTTGCAGAACCACCATTTCTAAATTCTTCGCCATGCCCTTTTTCATGCCCAATAACCATTACTGAACGATGATGCAATTTTTTACCTGAACGGCGAGTAATTGTAGCCCTTGCAATAATCATTGCAGGGTCAATAGTATGTTCATCTTGTCCGCCAATTTCAGTAAAGTTATCGTATACGTTTTCTAAAATATCACGCAAACAAATACGCTGAGAGTTACGCACAATGCGCACTTTATCCATTGGAGTAAGCTTATCTTCAAGCTTAGACTCGATAAAGAAGAATAAATCTTCTGTAGTTTTAATAGCATCTTCCGCTTTTGCTACATCATCACCGCTAAGTGTAACTTCAAGTTCTTTTAAACGTTCACTTAATAAGTCAACATCTTCTTGATGTTTACCAGCAAAAATATCTTGTATATAACTTAAGCGATTTTTTAACGCCTGAATTTTCTTATCAAATTCTTTCATTCTTTTATCCTATAAATTAGTGGCTTGTTGCAGAAAACTCAAGGATACTTGGAGTTTTTTCTTTCAAGAATGCGATATTAGATTTTAAAGGTTCACCTTGTAGGTTTTTACCCTCTAAAACTAAATTATCGAGGAATTGTTTACCGCGTTCTTGCACTTCTTTCAAATCTTTACCCCAAATAATTGCAAGTGCAAGGTTAGGGTCGAAATCTGTAGGAATATCATAAGGTTTATCCGTTGGAATGTGTGTATGCAGATGTAACCAAGGTTCTTCTTTATACGCAAAACGTTCAATAACGCCCACCCAAGGTGTGAAGTTATTTTCAGGGTCTTCTGCGATTAATCTGTACTCAATACCTATACCGTCAAAAGAAATATCTTCTTGAGTATAGCCTAGTTCATCACCAAGACCAATGCGAATTTGCTCTGCAATAATATTCACTTCTTTACCATCTCTACGAGCAATACAACCTGAAACACCGTTTTCAACTTGAATACGAGTATTTACTTCCATTAAAAATGGGCGGCCATCACGGGTAACAATCCATTCCCAAGTGCCTACGTTGTCGTATTTTACTTCTCTTGCCATAGCAAGGGAATATTCAGTAATATCATCAAGCACTTTTTGTGCATCAAAGCCATATTCAATAGCATTAGCTTCAAAACCAGGTGCAATTTCTAAACGCTTTTGCAAGCCTGTAGATTGAATTGAACAGTTACGTGTGCCAAAATGAACCGGATTTGTTCCTGTTCTATCTGATACAATTTGCACTTCTAAGTGGTTGAAGTCGTAAATTCTTTGCTCAATTAAAACGCCTTCATCTTTGAATTGTCTTAATGAATAGTTTCTAATACGGCGGTATACTTGACGGAAAGTATCAATATCTTCAACTTCTTCAATACCCATACCACCGCCACCAGCTGAGGCTTTTACAAGAACTTTAGGCTTTTTAATACCCAAAGAAATTTGGAAATCGTATAAGTTTCTTGCAATTTTTTCAGCTTCCATTTCATCGTAAACAGGTCTGTCAGAACCTGGAACAGTAGGAACATTTAAAGAACGTGCTAGACGTTTTGTATTAATTTTATCGCCAAGTTCGCGAATTACTCGCCAAGATGGCCCAATGAAGATAAGTTTATTTGTTCTTTGTGTTACGCGGCGTGCAAACCTGAAATCTTCAGCAAAGAAGCCATAACCAGGGTGTACAGCAGTTGCCCCAGTTTTATCGGCAACAGCCATAATTTCATTTGCATCATGGTAAGAAGAAACACGGTATAGTTCGCCACCAAGCTCTTTTGCTTTGCGAACATGCCCAGATTCAGAATCAACCTGAGTAAAAACACATACAAATTTATATCCAAGCATAGCACAGGCTTCAAGTATACGAACCGCAATTTCGCCCCTGTTTGCTATAAGTATTTTATGGTCTGACATAATTTTCCTTACTCTTCATAAAATCTCAGCATCTTTTTTTGCATAAAATTATCCAGCTAAAGCATACTGACAAAAAATATGTACTCTTTTTTTTAATTTGAAACAAGTGTTATTTAACATTTAATTAAGATATTTTTTTTATATGAAAATTCAACTTCTTACAAAAAGCTTAAAAATTTAATTTGCTTTGTTTTTTGTCCATGACACTCCAATTTGCATTATACACCATTTTTTCCTTTTTTTCTCTCCGAGGGCTTAGGGACGGACAGTCCCTAAGAACCCACGTCAAC
>CAYJFV010000219.1:0-3302 GCA_964369275.1 uncultured Desulfovibrionaceae bacterium | reverse complement strand
AGCTTTCATCACCATAGGCAATAATTCTGCGTTGATGTTTTAAAAGCCAAGCATAGAAGGTTTTAAGTCTTTTTTCTTCTGAGTTAGTGCCTTCAACAACTTCTGTTCTTTTGTAAATTGTTCTTCCATGAAATTCACCACGAGAAATATCGTTCAAAGATAGTAAAAGTGAAGAAGTTTCATGTAAGAAGTTAATATTTGTAATAGATTCAGCAGTATCTGGGTGAATAATTGCTTGAGATACTACTGATAAAGCTCTGTCTTGGCGAACATTCTTTTCAGAATAGCCATGTTGTCTATAGCAGATATGAGCAATAATTACGTGATTAGCAGGGTCAATAAAACCATTTACTTCATTAATTTCTTCAATGGTTTCTTCATCTTCAACACGTATTAAAGCTATTTTTTTCAACATAAGGATATCTTGGACTAGAGCCATCATTCCAAATTGTTGTTATAGTTCTATCCGATTGACCCATAACCCTAATAATGAATTTTTCACCCATTTTTTGCAAACGACGTGCAAATAAAGCCGCAGAAGTTCTGCGTTCAGAAGCAATTGGTAAACCGTACAATTCCATAAGGAACTGCAAAATAAATATACGATTTTTCAAATAAAGCTTTGAATCACCAGCTTGAAATTTTCCTATACGTAAGCCAAAACGCTTAAGCTCACCATCAAGGTCAGATGGAAAGGAAGCAAAAATACCAGCAAGTTGGAAATTTTTTGTTTTTGATTTAGAAAATTCATGAGCCCTATCCATCTGTGCTAGAATAGGTAGTAAATTACTATAATTTTCTAATTCGGTAATATCTGAATGTTTAAAAAGAGATTTAAATAAGTCGTGCAAATGTTTAGGCATACGAGTTAATAAAGTATGCGTATTCCCATTAATAATTTGATTTTCTAATGGGCAAAATGGCCCATCGGCCTTAAGCATAAGCTGGTCAATATCAACAGGGAATAAAGGGTCGTACTGAAAAAGTTCGTTAAAACTGTGCAATTCCCTGTCAAATGCTAATAATGAAAAACCTGGAAGTTCATGGTATTCATAAGGTTCAGCATCGAATGAGGGTAAAAGTTGCCTAAAATCGACTAGAGGGTAGTTAGGATGTTCAAAGTATGGGTCGATAAGGCATTTTTTTATATGAACTAAATCAATAAAGTTTTTAAAGTCAACAAGTTCTTTTATTTCAATGGCATCAGAAAAGTCCCCATCAAGTTTGTAGGGTACATTTAATTTTGTAAAGCATTTTTTTGCTTTTGCCATGATATAATCCTTGTGTTTCTAAAAAAAATTGTTAGCATAAAAATACATAAAAAGCAAGTGTTTCTAAAAATATTTTTCAAAAATCAACCAATTGTTACACTTTGAAATAATATTATTTTTTTTAAAATAATAGAAAAATATTATTTGAATATTTGCTTGCAAAAAAATCAAAAACTTTTTATATTTCAATAAGAATTTGTTTTTATAAAGGACTTTCTATGAGTATACAGCCTTACCAAACCATTCTTGCTATAATTGGCAATATTTTTGATGCACATGCCGCAATGTTGTTCTTACCTTTGCCAGAAAATAAAGACAAAGTACGCTTAGTATCTTCATGGTGTCCTACACAGGTTATTAAAGAAGGTAGCGAAATAGAATCAGGTAAAAACTATGTTGGTTTTGTTATGCGTGATTACCAAGATAAACCTTTTATGGTGCAAGCTCCTGATATTTTAGATACAAATTTTCCATATTATGATGAAAGCCGTATGCCAGAAATTAAATCTTTCTTAGCTGTTTCTGTGGCAGGTGGCGGTGTTCTTGTAATAGACGCCTTAGAAGAAGATATTTTTAACGAAGATGTTCAAAATATATTTTCATTATTTGCCAAACTTATACCACAAATTCAAACAATGAATGCAACTTCAATGTATTCACTACAACTTTCAACCTATTTCTATGCTCTTGAAGCTATACGTGTTATCAAAGAGAAAAATTTACCTTGGAATGACTTTATAAAAGCAATTTTAAAAATTTCTTCCGAAGCTACAGGCATGGAATATTGCACCTTTGTTTCAAAATCAGACGATAATTCTACTCATGTAATTGAAGCTGAAAACGTGCCTTTACTACTAAATGATGGTGAACCTCTTCAAATAGATAATTCCTCTCAAAACCATGCTGGACTTATAGCATGGGTGCTAAAAAATGAAGAAAATATTTTTAATGACGGGCTTTCCCAAGCTTCAACACCTTTATTTTCAAAAATTGAAAACCTTCCTCTATTTCCTATGACCATTTCAATGACAGTTAAAGTCGATAACAAAACTTGTGCTGCTTTATGTTTTGCTTCGCAATTATCAAAACCAATTACTCAAGAATTACGCGTGTTTTCACACTTAGTTTCAACCGAAATTGCTACTTATCTTGAAAGACTTACTTTACGCCATAGATTAAGACTTGCTTTGAAAAAATAATTTAAACAAAGTGGAGTATATATGAAGAAAAACATAAATAATCTCACAAACAACAGTATTTCTGCTTTTTTAGATATGGTTCGATCCTCATCTAATATTGTTTTTTTTGGCGGAGCAGGTGTTTCAACAGAAAGTGGTATTCCAGATTTTCGTAGCGTTGATGGCTTATATAATCAAAAATACGATTACCCACCAGAAATGATGCTTTCTTCCGACTTTTTCTACCGTAAAACCAATGAATTTTTTAAATTTTATAAAGATAAAATGCTGGTAACTGCAAAACCAAATACCACACATTTAGCCTTAGCGAAATTAGAACAAGATGGCAAATTAAAAGCCGTTATTACTCAAAATATCGACGGTTTGCACCAAGCCGCAGGCAGCAGAACAGTATACGAATTGCACGGCTCTGTACATAGAAATTATTGCACAAAATGTAAAACTTTTTACCCTATAGAATTTATAGCTCAAAGCGAAGCAATACCATACTGCACAAAGTGTAATGCCCTTGTAAAACCAGATGTTGTCCTGTATGGCGAAGGTTTAGACGATAATACCGTTACTAACGCCCTGCAAGCACTTTCACAAGCAGATATGCTTATAATTGGCGGCACATCATTAACAGTGTACCCAGCCGCTGGAATGGTGAATATGTACAAAGGAAATAAACTTGTGCTTATAAATAAAGACTCCACCTCCTTCGATTCAAAAGCAGATTTAATTATTAACGATTCCTTAGGAAAAGCCTTTGAAAGGCTTTTATAAGTATTTTTTTTGATTTTTTTTTTTTTTTTTTTTTTTTTTTTTTTTTTTTTTTTTTTTTTTTTTTTTT
>CAYJFV010000218.1:0-3307 GCA_964369275.1 uncultured Desulfovibrionaceae bacterium | reverse complement strand
TCTTCTTTCATAACGTCATTCTTAGCAAGCACTACTTCATCAATAAAGTGAAGAATATCTTCTTTTTCGTGTGCTTGGTAGTGCATAGCTATACATTTTGTGGAAAATCTATTCATACATTTTAACGTATCTTCCCCATTCATCATATAACAAAGTGGTTTACCTGTAAATAAATACTCTAGCGTAAAGGAACCACAATCGTGTATAAGAGCATCGGAATTTATAAAAGTATCGTAATAATCGCCGCCACTTTGGTATGTCATATTCGGTAAAGATTCTATTTTTTGTAAATATATATCAACCTCGGCTTGAATCCAAATACCTTCATTAACTAAAGTTATTAATAACAAAGGGTGCGGGCGAAAAATAAAGTCTATGTCAGGGTATTTTAAAGCAAGTTCTATAAAAAAAGTATGATATTTAGGAAAAGTAGATAAACTTAATTTATGCTTTTCATACTCTTGCACACTATGGTGAGGGGCAAGAATTATACGCTTTCTTTCACGCTTTACTACAGGCACTTTTGCCAAATTATCTAACTTAGCTGAACCAAATAAAAGAGCATTCTTCCCCTTAGTTGGCGAATATTTACTATAATCTTCAATTGTATGCTCTTGCTCAAAAAATATTTTCCAAAAAGCTGTAAACATTCTACTACCTAAAGCATATAAATATATATTAGATACATACGGCCCATAAGGAATGTAAAATGAAAGCACATTTTCTTTTACCGCTGTGGCAACACTATAATAAGTATGCGTAAGCTCATCATAAGGATTTGTTGTGCATATAAAGTCAAACTTATCAGCTAGATACACAAATTTTTTCTGAGATTTACTATAGGAATTCACAACTTTTTTGTATTTTTTTGAAATATCCTTATACGTTGCTTCTAAATTTGAATATAAATATTCTTCCCCGCGATTAACCACTGGAATAATTACTATTGTTGGCTCGAAAAGTGGGTCATCAAGCATTAATTGATAAAGCGGTTCAGAGGCAAATGTAGAACTAAAGGCAAGATAAAATGCTACTTTTATTTTTTGCCCATTTTTTACTTTATCGCGAATTTTGGATAAAGCATATTCTTGATTTAATTCAATTTCATTTGCATTCATTCAAGTTCTCTACTGTATTATGCACTTTGCGAACAATACTTTTTTTGATAGCATTTAGTTTTAGCAAAGTCAAATAATCTACCTTTTAAAACTTGTCACGCAATGCTAAAAGCCTATTGCTATATTTATATAATTCTTCCATTTCTTCATGACTTGCCCTAGCTTTTGCTGATTTTACCCAAGTATATAATTGCGGAGGTGTTTCTTTATTTGGAAAATATCTATCCAAAACTTCTACAACAAGCTTAATTTGCCTTATATAGTTTTTGTTAATATTTTCAGCATGACTACGCACAAAACAAGCCGACTTTGGAAACACTCTAAATTTATATTCAGGGTTTTCTTTTATAAAATTATAACATTTACAACGTAAAACAATGTCATCACCTAACAAATCATTATCAAAACAACCTACAGCGTCAACAACATCATGCCTGTATAAAGTGCCTTGAATATAGTATGTGCCAAAGCTAGTATATTCTTTTTCTAAAAGAGTATCCGCCGTAATTTCTTTCATAGCTAAAATATTAAAAGGTGTTACAATATTAATTATTTTACTTTCATTATCTATGCGAATTATTTCATCATTAAAGATGAAGGCAATAGTTGCTTTTTTGCTCATTACTGCCATTTTAGAGGAAATTGCGTCTTTTGCAAGTACATCATCTAAAGACATTATAGTTACAAATTCCCCGCGTGCTTCGCCTAAAGCTTTATTGAAATTTGCCGCTACATTACCCGTATTTTTTTGTGATAGCACCTTCATAGGAAAAGGACTTTCTAAAGCTAAAGCCTCTAGCAGTTCTACACTGCCATCATTAGAGCCATCATCAAGAACTATTATTTCTATAGAGCGGTAATCATTTTCCCAAATAGCTGTAATATTTTCTTTTAAAAAATTAACATGCTTGTACCCAAGGCAGATAACCGAAACTAAATCTTTTTCATAATTATTTGCTAGCATACTGCTTCCTAGATAATTTAGAATTTATACCAAGTGTAAGAATTGCATAATTGTTACCCATATAAAAATAGTAATAATAGCCGCAACTGATGTTACTACCACAATTTGCCCAGCAAGTTCGCCATTAGCTCCCATGTTTTGAGCCATAGTAAAAGATGCCAAAGCCGTTGGGCTAATAAGCATTGCCATAATTGCCATAAGTTCAGGGCCTAAGAAGCCAAAATATAATGCAATTGGCATAAAAATTACTGGCATAATAACAAGTTTACCAAGCACAGCAAGAATTAATTCTAATTTATATTGTGGCATTTCCTTAAATTTAAAAGTAGCTCCCAAAGCTATTAAAGCAAGTGGTGTAACCATTTGAGCTATACTATGTAAGCTAGAATTGACTAAGCTTGGAAGTGGAATTTTTAACCCTGCAAAAGTAAAACCAAGAAAAGAAGCTATAATAAGCGGGTTTCTACTCATAGCACGTAAAATTGAAAGTATATTCGGCTTTTTATCTGAAAAAAGTTGCAATAAGAACACGGCAATAACGTTAAATACTGGTACTACAAAAGCAATTAGAATTGAAGTTGTGCGTACGCCATCTGCCCCAAAAAGTGACTGGGAAACAGGTATACCAAACAAAACAATATTACTGCGAAACATTCCTTGAATAACTACACTACAATCTTGTTTTGTTTTTACAAATTTTGGTATAATAAATAGTAAAGCTAAAAAAAAGACTATAGCCGTTGCAACCGCAAATGAAATTAATGAAATAGAACGGGCTAAATCAAAATTAGAATCGTAAATATTTACAAACAAAAGCACTGGCAAAAATATTTCAAAGCATAATGCATTGATTTGATTAAAGAAATTTTGACTATGCAAATTAAAAAATGCTAGCGTATAACCAAGTGAAAGTAAGAAAACTAGTGGAAAAACAACCGAAAAAGATAAGTATAAATTCGCCATAATGAAAACCTAGCAGACAGTTAGAATGTATGTTTGTTTGAAATTTAAAGATAATTATAAGCAATGTAGAATTATTTATAATTTTTAAATGTGATTATTCGCTTAGTTTTGTAACTTGTCAAGAATTTTATATATATTATGAGGAAGACTACACTTCATTCCAGTTTGTAATATTATATCAATATTTTTTCTTTTTTTCTCTCCGAGGGCTAAAGGAACTAAGTCCCTTTAGAATCCCTAATGCAAAAATATCAAAAACTGA
>CAYJFV010000217.1:0-3315 GCA_964369275.1 uncultured Desulfovibrionaceae bacterium | reverse complement strand
AAAAAGAATGGAGCTTTTCCTGAATATTATGAAAAAGTATCGAATTTAGATGATACTTTTTGTACACAAACTTTTGCAAAAGTAAAAGAAAATCTTGAAGCAGCAATTGACCAAATGAAAACGCAAAAAGACGATGTTATTGTTGTTTTAACTGGTGGTGGTAGTATAATTTGCCCTGAAAAACTAAATGGAGTTTCTGAAATTATTCGCCCAGCACACTATAAATCTGCAAATGCTGTTGGTGCAGCTCTTGGGCAGGTTAGTGGTGAAGTAGAGCGTGTATTTAATCTTGATAGTTTAAGTAGAAAAGAAGCTATTGGAATGGCAGTTGAAGAAGCAAAGAACAATGCTATATTTTCAGGTGCGTTAGAAGATACTGTATCAATACTATCGTGTGAAGACATTCCACTTGCTTACTTGCATGGTAATGCAATTCTAATAAAAGTAAAAGTTATTGGTGACTTAGTGGCGTAATAATCTATGCTTTTATTTTAGACTTATAAAATAAGAAATAATTATAAAAAATATTAATATTAATTTTTATTAAAATATTTATAAACAATCTAATCATATCATGTAATAGTCCGATAGTAATATTGATGATTATTTTATAAATTAATTTTTTAACTTTTCCGTTAATGGAGGAAGGTTTATGAATCTTGCACAGAAGGTACTACGAAAAAGCATATTTTATGTAGTATTTTGTCTAGGTATTCTATACTCTTGCAGCTCTTTTGCAGAAACAAATAAATACGTTGGTGTAGAAGCCTGTGCAGATTGCCATTATGAAATTGTTGAAATATATAATAATACTTCATCAAAAGCACAAAGTAATCTTAGTGTACTAAAAATGCGTGAAAAGCTTACGCAAGAAGAATTTCAAGGCTGCCTATCTTGTCATACCACTGGTTATGGCGAACCAGGCGGCTTTATTAGTTTTGAGCAAACACCTCATCTTGCAAATGTTAGTTGTGAATCTTGCCATGGTATGGGGTATTTACATACCATGTATGGCAGTGCTGACAGTATTATGAGAACACCCCCTATTGAATTATGTACTGGATGTCACGACGATTCTAAAGTAGAACGTATCCATTTTGACGGCAGAATACATGCTGGTGGTCATTAATCTTTGTTTTATAATATAAGGAAAAGCAGATGCAATATATAACAAAACATATTGGTAGGAAGTTTTCACTATTAATAGCATTAATGATGATTTTAGTTGTAAGTATAGCCGTAGCAACGCTTACACATGTTAATAGAGAAAGGTCAATCTCGCAGATGGAACAATCTTCTATGCTTATAGAAGAGCTTATAGAAAGTATTATTTACCGCCCAATGATGCAAGGTGATGATGAGCAAACACGAAAGGAATTTCTTTTTTTAGGCGAAAGTAACCCAAATATGCAAATGTATATGTCTAGCTTTTTGGGAACAGTTACCTATTCTACTGAAACTGGGGTTGAAAGAAAGACATTCTCTCAAATAGATATTCCACCAACAGTTGTGGCAGAAACAAGTAAAGCTATTAAAGAAGAAGTTCACTCAACAGATTTAAGCGAATATAAAGGTAAATGGTATTTTAGTAAAACAAGCAGTATCACTAATGAAGAAAGATGTTACCATTGCCATGGTTCTTCACAAGATATTTTGGGACAATTTACAATAATTAATGATATTACGCCGCTTATGGCAGATCTTAGCCAATTTACGTATACTATTATTGCAATGGGTGCCTTGGTTATAGTATTAATGATTTTCTTTGTTGGAGTATTTGTTAAGAAAGTTATTGTTACACGCCTAGATAGAATTTGTGAAATCAGCTCAGAGGTAAGCGAAGGTAACCTAGATGCAGACTTTAGCGTATCAGGTAATGATGAATTTTATACATTAAGCCATAATATTAGTATTATGGTGCAAAATCTAAAAAAAGAAATGGGCTTTTCAAAAAGTGTACTTTCAGGTATGTCTGTGCCGTATCTAATGATTGATACAGAAACTCGCGTAACAGCGTGTAATAGTGCTATATTAGATGCCTTTGGTACTAATGTGAACCCAGAAGATTGTGTTGGAACACTGTTAGATGACTTTACTTCACGCGTGGGTATTGGGCTAAGTATTCTAACTACTGTACTATCAACTGAAAAAGATATAATAGATAGACCACTTTACTTCAAAAACTTAAGAGGTGAAGAGAAACACTTCCTTATTACTTCAAGTGCTTTATATGACTTAGATCATAAACTTATTGGAGCTTTTGCTATTGGTGTTGATGTTAGCACGATTAAAGAACAGCAAGCACAAGCTACCGAGCAAAATATAAAAATTAAACAAAGTGCTGATGCGGCAAGCGAAATATCTTATACAGTTGCAGATAATTCTACTTTATTAGCTAAGCAAGTTAGTTCAGCTCAAACAGCGGCACTTGAAATATTATCGCAAACACAAAGTTCTGTAAGTGCTTGTGAACACATGCAATCAAGTTCAATTGCCGTAACTGAAAAAGCTATTCATGCTTCTGAACTTGCTGAAACAGCAACTTATGAAGCTGATAATGGGCGTAAGGTTGTAGAAAGTGCAATGGACTGCATAGGCAATGTTATGAATGAGGTTAATTCACTTGCTGAAAGTATGGCAACGCTTAAAAATCAAACAACTGAAATTATTAATATTATTTCAGTAATTGATGAAATTGCCGACCAAACAAACCTTTTAGCACTCAACGCCGCTATTGAAGCCGCACGAGCAGGCGAAGCAGGGCGTGGTTTTGCAGTTGTAGCTGATGAGGTTAGAAAACTTGCTGAAAAAACACAAGAAGCAACCAAACATGTTAATGTAAGCATACATGCAATTACACATGGTATTGGTAGCACTACCGAAAGCACAAATAAAACTTTAGAACTTATGAAAACAGCAACTGATTTCTCACAGCAGTCAGGTGAAGCCTTAAATAAAATACATTCTATGATTCAAGATACTTCGCAAAATATCCGTGTTATGGCACAAGAAGCGAAAGATCAAATTGATACTGTTGAAAGTATGACGAATGGTGTGGGCGTTATTAATTCTATTGGTACAAGTACCGTAGAAGCTATGAATGTGGCAAGTAATGCAGTAGAAGAACTTGATGTAACCGTACAAAAACTAAACGATGTTATTGCAAATATGGTGTAATAACACTTAAATCAAAGTATTATAAGAAAATACATAAAAAGCATTGCAAGGAAAAAGCAACTTGTAATGCTTTTTTATTTGTAACTATTTATAATTATATGCTAATATTATTTGCCTATATATAAGAAACATTCTTTA
>CAYJFV010000216.1:0-3316 GCA_964369275.1 uncultured Desulfovibrionaceae bacterium | reverse complement strand
TGCCCTTGCGTATAAGTCGGCAGAGGAACGCTTTACCATACCTTGCTTTGTGGCAAATAAGAAAGACTTATCTTCTGCAAAGCTTCTTACAGTAAGAGCTGTTGCAATAAATTCATCTTTTTCCATTGGCAATAAGTTAGCAATATGCGTACCTTTAGCAATACGTGAGCCTTCTGGTACTTGGTGTACTTTTAGCTTGAACATACGTCCTGTATTTGTAAATAAGCATAAATACTGATGATTTGTAGTTGTAATAAATTCTTGTACGTAATCATCTTCACCAGTGTTTAGCCCTGCAATACCTTTACCACCGCGTTTTTGCTGTTGGTAGGTAGAAAGTAGGGTACGCTTAATGTAGCCACGTCTTGAAAGGGTATAACTACATCTTCATCAGGTAGTAAGTCTTCAATTTCTATATTAGTTAAAGCTTCTTTAACAATTTCGGTTCTACGCGGTGAAGAGTATTCTTTTTGAATGAGTAAAGTTTCTTCACGTAAAACGCCGTTCAAAATTTCAGAATTTTCTAAAATAGAAACAAGGTATTTAATAAGAGCTTGTAATTCTTCAAATTCATTAACAAGTTTATCTTTTTCTAAACCTGTTAAGCGTTGTAAACGCATATCAAGAATAGCACGGGCTTGAACTTCTGTTAATAAGAAGCGTTGCATTAGTCCATTTCTTGCTTCTTCAGGAGTTTGAGATGCACGGATAAGTGCTACAACTTCATCAATATTATCTAAAGCAATTAATAAGCCTTGTACTATATGGGCTCTGTCTTCTGCTTTACCTAAGTCGTAGCGAGTACGGCGAATAACCACTTCACGGCGGTGGTCTAAGAAGCAAACCAAAGCAGATTTTAGGTTTAGTGTTTGTGGCTTGTTATCAACAACAGCAACCATATTGATACTGAAAGAAGATTCAAGCGGAGTAAATTTATAGAGTGAATTTATAATTAAATCAGGTAAAACACCGCGTTTTAAATCTAAAACAATGCGTATACCTTTTCTGTCGGACTCATCACGAACATCGGAAATGCCTTCAAGCTTTTTCTCGTTCACTAGGGCTGCAATTTTTTCAACTAGTGAAGACTTGTTTAATGCATAAGGAATTTCTTTAATTACTATAGATGAAGAACCTTTTTTGTGTTCTTCAACTTCCACGCGGCCACGAATTTTTATTGAACCACGCCCTTTTCTGTACGCATCAATAAGCCCTTGCCCAACATAGGCAAAAGCACCTGTAGGGAAGTCTGGGCCATGTACAACGTCCATTAAGTCGTCAATAGTAGTATCACGGTTATCAATAAGTAGTAGTAATGCATTACAAAGTTCGTTTAGGTTGTGTGGTGGAATGTTTGTAGCCATACCAACCGCAATACCCGATGTACCGTTTAATAAAAGGTTAGGCACTTTTGATGGAAGAACACTTGGTTCATGTTCTGAGCCATCATAGTTTGGTCTAAAATCAACTGTATTTTTTTCAATATCGTGCAAAAATTCGCCTGCAAGTTTTGACATACGAATTTCTGTATAACGCATTGCCGCAGCTGAATCGCCATCAAGTGAACCAAAGTTACCTTGCCCGTCTTGTAGTGGATCTCTCATTGAGAAATCTTGAGCAAGCCTTACAAGGGCATCGTAAACAGCAGAGTCGCCATGAGGGTGATATTTACCTATAACATCACCAACAATACGTGCAGATTTTTTGTGTGGTCTGTTGTAATAGTTGCCTATTTGGTGCTGTGCAAACATAATACGTCTGTGAACAGGTTTTAGCCCGTCACGAGCATCAGGAATAGCACGTCCAACAATAACTGAAAGAGAATATTCTAGGTAAGAGGTACGTAATTCTTTTTCAATACTTATTAAAGGAAATTCTTCTGATTGAATATCGCTTTCTATTATTGCGTCTTTTTTATCGTCTGACATGTATCAGCCTCGCTATATATCAAGGTCTTGCACGCTAAGTGCGTTTCTAATAATAAATTCACGGCGTGCTTCAACTTTATCACCCATGAGTTCTTCAAAAGCTTCAGAAGCTTCTTCTGCATCTTCAATATTTACGCGTAAAAGCACACGGTTTTCAGGGTTCATTGTTGTTGTCCAAAGTTGTTCAGGGTTCATTTCACCTAAACCTTTGTAACGCTGAATTTGGAAACCACGGCGAGCTTCTGCATACGCATGTTCACGTAAGTCAAAAATGCTATTAAGTTCAGTTTCCGCATCTTTATTCAATAAAATAACTTTAAAATCGTCAGTCAAAGTTAAATCACACTCATTATGAATAGAATCCATTACTTGACGAGTAGAACGAACTAAGCGAGAAGTTAAAAATTCTAATGGAAGCCTTGTTCTACGCCCGCCCTTATCTTCGAATACAAGGAAGGTACGTTCAGTATCTTCACCAAGTTCTTTTTCTATAATTACTGTGTAGTTAAGAGCCTTGAATTTTTCAACAAAAGCTTCAGGTAAAGCATTCGCAACTAAAGCATTTTCTTGAATAAAACTATCGTCATTATAAGAAACTAAGCCAAAGAATAAATCTGATGAAATGGCATTGTTTTCAGCGTCTTTTTGCTTTTGCATTAATTCATCAATACGGCGAATAAGGTTAGCAAAAATAGCTTTTTCTAAAACATTACCTTTAGTTGTACGAATTTTTAAGTTTTCTTCAACTCTGCCTAAAAGGAAGTCGTTCAATTCATTATCGTCTTTCAAGAATTTCTCACTTTTTGAAGTTCTAATTCCGTAAAGAGGTGGCTGTGCAACAAATAAATGCCCACGTGTAATAAGCTCTTTAAAGTTACGGAAGAAGAAAGTGAGCAGAAGTGTACGAATGTGAGCACCGTCAACGTCAGCATCTGTCATAATAACTACTTTATGGTAACGAAGTTTGCTGTAATCGGTGTCTTCATCGCCAATACCTGCACCCATAGCGGTAATCATGGCACGAATTTCTTTATTTGCAAGCATTTTGTCAAAACGTGTTCTTTCAACGTTCAAAATTTTACCACGCAATGGTAAGATAGCTTGAATTTTTGGGTTACGCCCCTGCTTTGCTGAACCGCCCGCAGAATCACCCTCAACTATGAAAACTTCACACTCTGTTGGGTCTTTAGATTGACAATCTGCCAATTTACCCGGAAGTGCGTTATCAGTTAAAGAACCTTTTCTACGTACTAGCTCTTTAGCTTTTCTAGCTGCTTCTCTAGCATGAGCTGCATCTAAAGCTTTGTCGATAATAATACGAGCTTCTTTAGGGTTTTCTTGGAAATAAATATCAAGTGCTTGGTATACCACGCCAGATACAATACCTG
>CAYJFV010000215.1:2453-3377 GCA_964369275.1 uncultured Desulfovibrionaceae bacterium | reverse complement strand
GCAAGATTCTAAATATATTAGTATTTCAAATCAAGAAGTTGTTGATTTTCAAATGAATAAAATCTGTGCCGCAGGTACAGGTTCATTTTTAGAAGAGCAAGCCAAATACCTGAATATAGACATAAACGACTATGCAAAGCTTGCCCTTGAAGCAAAAACTCCAGTTGAACTTGGTGAAAGATGTACAGTATTTATAGAAAATAACATTGCTTCATGCCTAGCACTTGGTATTGATAAAAAAGATATTCTAGCAGGCCTCTGCCACTCGATAATACGAAATTATCTTGGAAAAGTAGTAGGAAATAGAAAAGTTGGTAGTAATATTCTTCTGCAAGGCGGTGTATGCTATAATGATGCTGTAGTAGCTGCTTTTCAATATTACTATGGCGATAAAGTTAAAGTTTCTCCTCTATTTTCTGTCAGTGGTGCTTTTGGCGTTGCCTTGCTTGCTTTGGAAGAAAAAGAAAATAGTAAAAATCGTGAACAAATTCAAAATAATTTACTAGCTGAAAACAAAGCTTTATTTGCAAAATCTAAAGAATATTTAATGCAATGCTATAAAAAACCAAGTGGTAATAAAGAAAAAAGTGTTGGTATTCCAATGGTTTTAATGTTCTATAGAAATTTTCCTTTAGTATACACTTTTTTTAATGAACTTGGTTTTGATGTATATATTTCAGGCGAAACGGATAATAATATTGCAGAATTAGCACAAGAAGTTTCTATGACTGATACCTGCTATCCAATAAAGTTAGCTCATGGACACATAAAAAAGCTAGTTGATATGAATTTAAACTATATACTACTTCCCCGCGTAAGCCCAAATAAAGGGCAAGGAAAAACTTCACGAAATAGTGAAAGCCACACTAGTTCTAATTCACACCAAATGCAAAGCCGTAACCAAAAGAATGTTCAACAAAAACA
>CAYJFV010000215.1:0-2443 GCA_964369275.1 uncultured Desulfovibrionaceae bacterium | reverse complement strand
AGAAGAAACTCAATCTTTCATAAAAGGTTTATTGCAAAAATCAATTCCTTATCTTATTGAAATTTTGCCAGCAAGCACTGTTAGCTCATTTGCAAACAAGATGATGCATAAACAAGGCGGCAACAAGCAAAAAGATAGTTCTTCAATTTGTCCGTTTATGCAGTCTTTTCCTGAACTTATTAAAAATAGTAATGTAAATCAAGGAAGTTGTGAATTTATTGAAGTAGATATGAGCAGCATGATGTCAAGTAATGCTCTTTTAGAAATTGGCACACAATTAGGTAAAAGTGAAAACTTATGCAAAAAAGCATGTGATAAAGCCTTTAAAGCTTTTATGACTTATATGATGAAAAATAAAACTCTACAAGAAAATTTCATATCAAAAATTAATCCAAACGAAAAAATTCTTGTTGTAGTAACACGTTTCTACAATTTAGCTGATAGCGTTTTAGAAATGGGCATTATAGAACAGCTTTTAAATTCAGGTTATAAAGTTATAAGTTCAAGTCATTTACCATTAAAAGACATGGCAAAAAACAAAGAAAATAAAATGGATTATCCTTTTGGGCATCACATGCTTGTAGCAGCGGAATTTATAAAGAATAATCCTAATTACTACCCTATTTATCTTACAAATCATGGTTGCGGACATGACACCATGATTTCGCATGAATTTCTAAATAATATTGGTGATAAAGCTTGCTTATCAGTTGAAATTGACGAACATTTTTCAAAAGTGGGCTTAATAACTCGCGTTGAAGCCTTTTTAAATTCAATTGATAAAGCAAATAGAAAAGTAAAAAATGTACAAAACATTGAAGTATTACAAAAAGATATGCAAGAGCAAACGCTTTTTATTCCATATCTATTCCCTTATTCTGCACTTCTTGCAAATTTTTTGAGTAAACAAAATTATACTGTAGAAGAATTGCCTCCACATCCTGAAAAAGAATTAAAAGAAGCTTACGATAAATGTAATTCTAAGGAATACTTATCTTTTGTGTTTAATTTAATGGATAGTGTCTATCTTAAAAATAATAATAAAGAAGGTTCACTTTTGGTTTTTAGAACAAAACAAAGCGATGCTGACGCTATGTATGCAAATGTTATTGCAAATATGAGTTCAGATAATATAAATATAAACTCTTTATATTTTGAAGATTTATTTACAAAATGGCAAAATTCTAAAGAACTATTTTATGCATTTTTAGGTGGTGATATTATAATGAATGCCCAAAAAAATCAAAGAGACGAATTGCTTAATAACTTGCTTGAATCTTCTGAAATTACAGAAGATCGCATTATAAAATTAGCTTCTAATATCACCCATGCTGATACAAAAAAAGTTATGCTTATAGGCGAGCCGAAAGTTTTATTTAATCATCAAATTTATAAGAATATACTGAATGATATTGAAGAAAAAAATATTGTAAGTTTGCAATTTATGCCCTTGAGTGAATTTTTACTTTATGTATCAAATAATATTGCAAATGATGATAAAGCTAAATATCAAAAATCAATTGTAAATATTTCTGAAATTTTAGGAAAAAATAGCCCCTTTATTTGTGATTTTTTAAAGTTTGAGGTTGGAATGAATGCAATACTTCCAGAATTTCAAGCGGCAAATGGCAAATATAGACTAGCTAAAGCAATAAAACATGAAAACTGCAATGCAATAATATATCTAGCTTCGCTTTATGAAAATACACAAACAGTAATATCTTCTTTTGCTAACAACAATAAACCGCTGCTTTCCTTAGCTTTTGATGGACGTGATTACTCTACACAAAAAGAGAAGTTAAACTCTTTCTTGTTTTATTTATAATATAATGCCTAACATAATTTCATAGTATCCTAAAAGAGCGTACTTGTATTTTTTGCCTTAGCTTGTATATAATAAAAATAGACAATAATTTTTTTACGAATAGATTTAAGCAACATTGGGGGAACAATGAATATTAAAGAAATTTATGATACTTTTGAAGAGGTAGGTTGCCTTACCTTTGCAACAATTAATAATGGCTATCCTGAAACGAGAATTGTACATTTTCTTACCTACGATGATGATGGTCTTTATTTTTTTACAATGACAACAAAACCTTTCTATAAACAACTCAAAGAAACTGGCAAACTAAGCGTATGCGGTTTGTCAGCAAACCCAAAAGTTGAATGGGTTGATGAAGATACTCCGCATAGTGATCCAGGTTTCTTTATTCGTGCAACAGGTGATGTACGTGAATTTACTATTGAAGAAGCTTTAGCAAAAGACCCTGAAAAGTTTAAATATCTTATTGAAGATAATAAACGCTATCCACAGATTACGGGATTTTGCTTCTATAATTTCCATGGTGAAATTTACGATTACGATTTTGAAAAAGAAAATAGAGGCCATAAATTAGAGCGTGAACGCTTTGCTTTTGGTGCTTTTAAGGCTACTCAAGCA
>CAYJFV010000214.1:0-3392 GCA_964369275.1 uncultured Desulfovibrionaceae bacterium | reverse complement strand
ATTACATATTGAACTTTCAGTTGAAAAAGCAAAACGCCGTTATAAAACAGAAATTGTGCTTAAAACACCTAAAATTCCATACCGTGAAACTATACGCGGAAATGCGAAAGTTCAAGGTAGACATAAAAAGCAATCAGGCGGACGCGGACAGTTTGGCGATTGCCATATAGAAATTTCTGCTCTTACTCGTGGCGAGGGATATCTATTTGAAGATAATATAGTAGGTGGTGCAATTCCGCGTACTTACATTCCTGCAATTGATAAAGGAATACAAGAATCTGCCTTGCGTGGGTATTTAGCAGGCTACCCTGTGGTAGACTTCAAAATTCGTTTATACGATGGTTCTTACCATGATGTAGATTCATCAGAAATGGCTTTCAAATTAGCAGGTTCTCAAGCTTTCAAAAAAGCTATGGAAGAAGTAAAGGTAATTTTACTTGAACCTGTTGCACTAGCTACTATTTCTGTGCCTGATGAGTATATGGGCGATGTTATAGGCGATTTATCTTCAAGAAGAGGTAAAATTCTTGGTTCAGATTCTGTTACAGGAATTACAGAAATTCAAGCACATGTTCCTATGTCTGAAATTCTAAGATACGCACCAGATTTACGCTCAATGACAGGCGGTCAAGGCTTGTTTACAATGGAATTTGACCATTACCAAGAAGCACCGCAACCAATAGCAGAAAAAGTTATTGCTGAATACGAACAAAACAAAACAGAAGAAAAAGAATAATTTATAACTACTATATATAAATATAATTTAGGAGAAAATCAATGTTAAACCCAAATCAAAGCACCATATACAGCGGCGGTGCAGCAGGTACTGAACAATTTTTCGGGGCTCAAGCCGAGGCATGGGGCATTGAAGAAGTAAACTTTACATTTGAAGGGCATTTAAGCGATAGAACTCGCGGGCTTCGTTTTCTTACAAATGAAGAACTTACACTAAAAGATGTAAGCATGACTTATGTTTCAAAACTTATGGGGCGTGAATATACACGTGCCCCTATGTTTAGAAAAGTATTGCAATCCATTTGTTGGCAAGTTTCAAGCGGGCAAGAAGTTATTGTTGTTGGTACTATTCAAGAAGATAATACTGTAAAAGGCGGAACAGGCTGGGGGGCTGAATTTGCAAAAATTTGCAA
Organism: uncultured Desulfovibrionaceae bacterium; assembly: GCA_964369275.1. Lineage (GTDB taxonomy): Bacteria > Desulfobacterota > Desulfovibrionia > Desulfovibrionales > Desulfovibrionaceae > CAYJAZ01. The sequence goes on along the minus strand of CAYJFV010000214.1, from coordinate 2,244 downwards.
TAAGCCACTACATGTATTTGACCAAGATAAAAACGCGTGGTATAAATGGGAAAAGGATAGTTGGCAAGAAGTCAAAGATCCTGTAATTACAAATAATAGTTTTACTGCAACAGGAACTCGCTTCTTGAATGCAAATGGCAAAAAAGCTATTATGGATCTTTTTACCCGCTCATTTAATCAATAAAATATATGTTTGAACAAGAAGAAAATAATAGAATACGCCTCACTTGCCCTATACAAGCAAGTGGGGCTAATGCTTTTGTAAATAAAACAAAGGTATTAGAATTTCACCACAAAGGCAAAGTGCTTGCTCTTGGGGGTAATAACCCTATACGTGTGCAAAGCATGACAAATACAAAAACTCATGATATTGAAGCAACTTGTAAGCAAATTGAAGCTTTAAAAAATGAAGGCTGTGAAATAGTTCGTTTAGCTGTTCCAAATGAAGAAGCGGCAAAAGCTTTAAAAGCTATAAACGATTTTTCACCTTTGCCCCTAGTTGCAGATATTCATTTTGACTATCGCCTTGCTATCATGGCTTTAGAAGCTGGGCTTTCAGGGCTAAGAATTAACCCTGGTAATATTGGCGAAGATAAGCATATTGATATCTTGGCAGATGCGGCTAAAGCTCATAATGCTATTATTCGTGTTGGGGTAAATAGTGGCTCGGTAGAGAAGAATATTCTAAAAAAATACGGCTCGCCTACTCCTGAAGCTTTGGTTGAAAGTGCTTTGTACCATGTGCAACTTTTAGAAAAAAGAAATTTTGATAATATTAAAATTTCATTAAAATCTAGTTCAGTAGCTGAATGTATTAAAGGCTATAGCCTTATTGCTAGTCAAACAGAATACCCCTTGCACATTGGCATAACAGAAGCTGGCACGCTAACACGCGGAACAATTTATTCAGCTGTAGGGCTTGGAACAATGCTTTCTATGGGCATTGGCGATACTTTACGTGTTTCATTAACGGCTGACCCTGTTGAAGAAGTTTCGGTTGCTTACGATATTTTAAAAGCTCTAAATTTAAGGCAAAAAGGGGCAGAAATTATTTCTTGCCCAACTTGTGGGCGTACGGAAATTGACCTTATATCGCTTGCAAAAAAAGTAGAAAAGTTATATAAAAATTCACCCGTTCCAATTAAGATAGCCGTTATGGGCTGTGTAGTAAATGGGCCAGGAGAAGCTAAAGAAGCGGATATTGGCATAGCTGGTGGCCGTGGCAAAGGCATTATTTTCAAAAAAGGCGAGCGTATACATAGCCTGCCTGAAAGTGAAATGTTTGAAGTTTTCACAAAAGAAGTTGATGCCCTAATAGCTGAAAAATTAAAGAATAATTTATAAAATATAAGGACTTAGTATGCGTTTTAGCCGTTATTACATACCAACATTAAAAGAAGCCCCATCAGATGCAGAAATTATTAGCCATAAATTACTATTACGTGCAGGAATGATACGTAAAGTTTCTTCAGGTATTTATTCTTGGCTTCCGCTTGGTTTACGCACACTAGATAAAGCAATACAAATTGTTAGAAAAGAAATGAATAATGCTAATGCTTTAGAAGTGCTGATGCCTATGGTTCAACCAGCGGATTTATGGGAAGAATCTGGCAGATGGCAATTCTATGGTAAAGAACTTCTTCGTATTAAAGACAGGCACGACCGTGATTTTTGCTTAGGGCCAACACATGAAGAAGTAATAACCTCACTTATTCGCCATGAAATTCGTTCTTACAAACAGCTTCCTTATAATTTTTATCAAATACAAACGAAGTTTCGTGATGAAATTCGCCCACGCTTTGGTTTAATGAGAGGGCGTGAATTTCTTATGAAAGACGCGTATTCCTTTGATAAAGACGACAAAGGGGCAGATACTTCTTATGGCGAAATGAGGGAAGCTTATAATGCAATTTTCCAAAACATGGCTTTAGATTACCGCATGGTTGAAGCCGATTCTGGTTCAATTGGTGGTTCTTTCTCGCATGAATTTATGGTGCTTGCTCAAACTGGTGAAGATACTATTGCTTCTTGTACAGCCTACCCAAATTGCCTGTGGGCTTCTAATACTGAAAGAGCAAAAGTTGTGTTTAATGGCACAAAAACCAGCGAAACTTGTGAAGCGTATTCAGAGGTTGATACTCCTAATGCTCACACAATTGAAGAAGTATGTGCCTTTATGAAGGTTGAGCCAACAAAACTTATTAAAACTTTACTTCTTATTGCCGATGAAAAACCGCTAGCAGT
>CAYJFV010000213.1:2861-3403 GCA_964369275.1 uncultured Desulfovibrionaceae bacterium | reverse complement strand
CTCAATTATTTTACCGATTTCTTCAGCCTTAATTTGCATCTGCGCCTCTTTTAATAGTTTGACTAAAGTTATTAAGTTGTGTCGAAATACTTGAATCTAACACAATATCGCCCACTTTTAAAACTAAACCGCCTAAAAGTTTTGGGTCAACAAAGAATGATAATACAAGCTTACGACCTGTTTGCTGTTCCAATGCTGTTTTAATAGCATCTTGACGTTTTGCATCTACCGCAATAGCTGTTGTTACACTACCGCGTGAAATGCCTTCATGTTCGTCAAGTAAAGCACAAAACTGCTCTGCAATAGCAGAAATATAAACTAACCTATTTTTTTCAAGAAGTAGAAAGAAGAACTGATTAATAATATCAGTAGATTCTAACTTTGCCAAAACACTTTCAACTACTTTCTTTTTGTCTTCTTGAGGCAAAACAGGATTTTTGATTAATAAAAGTAAAGGTTCAGATGTTTCAACCGCATCTTTAAAACCTACAAGCACATCATGTGCTTTTGTAAAATATTCTGTGCCGCGTTCTTTTACTAAG
>CAYJFV010000213.1:0-2851 GCA_964369275.1 uncultured Desulfovibrionaceae bacterium | reverse complement strand
ATGACTTCCCCTTTCTTTTCCTAGAAATTTGAAACACGTTTTAATGAAGCATCAATCAAATCATAGTGTTTTGCTTCATCTAAATTTTGTTCTAAGTTTTTACGAACTTCTACAATTATTTCATCTGCTAATTTTGCACGTACTTGTGCAATTTCGTTTTGAACTAATTGATTAGCAGACTTACGGGCTTGGTCAACAATAGCTTGAGCTTGCTTTTCTGCTTCAGCTACAATACCAGCAGCCATCTGCTCCGCCTGTTCTTTACCTTCTGCAAGTAAAGTTGCACACTCTTCTTCAATGTTTGCAATACGTTTTTCAACATCAGCGAGTGCATCAATAGCTGCTTTTTTTTCATTTTCTAGTTGGTCTAAATCAGAAACGTACTTTTCCCCGCGTGAACGAAGTAAAGCACCAATCTTTTTTCCAGCCGCTTTATAGATAATAAAAAGAAAAATGATTACGTTGGTAATTCTTAAGCCAAAATCTAACCAGTTTATCTCACCACCAGCTGCATAAGCAAAGCTAGGAATTGTTGCTAAAGCCACAGTACTAGAAAAAAGAAGTAGCATTTTTGAAAATTTTATAGACATATATTCAACCTTATAGTCTTATTTTGTAAACAAACGGTTAACAAAAGATTGTGCATATTCCTTTGTTTGCCCACTTAATTCAGCATACGCTTTCTCGCCCTCTACCACTCTACTTTCCTGAGCAGCCTGACGAATAGAGCGTGACTCTTCTTCCGCACCTGTTTGCATTGCATGAGCTTTAGCTAAAGCTTCAGCTTTCATGTTTTCGCGTTGAGCAACAATATCAGCTTTTACAGCTTTCAAACGTTCTTCATAATTAAGAAGTTTTGACTTTGCCTTTGCTTCAAAAGAACGTGCATCGGTATTTAAAACACCTAAAGAAGCACGGCGTTTTGCCATTACTTCTCGCAAAGGTTTAATTATTAGATAGTTAATAATCAATAAACCAATTATAAAATTGACAAATTGAATTGCTATGGTGAAATTTACACTAATCAAAGCTTATACTCCTTATAATAAAGAAGTTCTTTCTGTAGGTATATTCTACTAAAAAAAACAGGCATCTCGAAAAAAACTTGCTGTATATTAGACAAAAATTCTAATTTTGTAAAGCGAATTTTTAATAAAAAAATTCTTGCTTATCTACTATGAGCAATTATATAATAATTACAACAAGTAACTATGAACTTTTTTCTGCTTGGTTAGTTGTAACTGAAGTTACATCTGATTCCATGTCAACGCTACCTTGTAGTATAGCACCATCTTCAATAACTAGGTTTGGTGAATAAATATTACCTACTAGTTTTCCGCCTTTATGCATTGTAACACGTTTTTTAGCAAAAACTTTACCACTCATAAGACCAGAAAGGACTAATTCACCCACATATACTGTGCCTTCAATGTGTGCATCTTTACCAACAATTAAGCTACCTTCGCTTACAATTTCACCGCGAAAAACGCCATCAATACGCACTGCACCTTGAAAAACGAGCTTACCAGTATATTCTGTACTTGCCCCTAAAAAGGCATTAATTTCTTCTTTACTCATTCCTTTCTCTCCTTATGAAGATTATTTTTTTTGTATTTATAATGAATTTTTGCCGTTTCTTCAAGCAATAAATTCATTTAATTTAATTTTTAACCGCTTCTTTAATTCTACAAACACCGCAAGTACCTGCCGAAGTTGGATATCCGCACTCAATGCAAGCTTGTAAAACATCACCTTCTTTTTCTTCATGCTCTGCAAAAATTGGTCTACCACGCTCTAAAAAGCCTTGATAAAAATCTAATTTTCTACCAGGCATAGCGGCTTCTAAGTCTACCCACAAATTTTTATGAATAGTAAAGCTTGCTCCTTTTGAATATGGGCATGGTGCATGGTGGTTTTCAATTCCTTTTAGAAAAGCATAGTTCGCAGTTTCAAATTCGCTTAGCCTCCAAAGAGGTTTTACTTTTCGACCAAAGCCATCTGCATTTTCTAAAAGAGGAGCTTGGTCGCTCAAATACGCTCTATCCCAACGTATTGTATTTGAAAAAAGCCTTGCTACTTCATCATCTAAATTATGCCCTGTTGCAAGTACATCAAAGCCCATATCAAGAGCGGTTTTATTAAAGTAATATCTTTTAATTTTACCACAAGCAGAACAAATTGGGCGTTTTAGGCGTGCTTTCACATCAGGAATAGCTAAACCTTCGCTTGCCATTTCTTTTACTATCAGCTTTAGTTCGTGCTTAGCACAAAATCTTTCCACTACTCCACGAGCTTTTATTGAAGATTCAGCAATTGATAAATCTATATGAAGCCCTGTTACATCGTAACCTTGTAGGGAAAGTTCTAGCATAAGAGCAAGACTATCTTTCCCACCAGAGAGGGCGACAAGGATTTTATCGCTATGTTTAAATAGTGGGCCTTTCCCAACTGGGCTTGCCTTTATACCTTTTTCTACCTGACGCGAAAAAAACGCCAAATAACATTTTTCGCAAAAAGCTCCATTGTGGCTTGGTAAGGCAATGATTGCCTTTTCTTTACATACTGTACATTTCATCATTATCTCGAAAATTAGAATTGTTTGCCTGTTGTATACTTTCTTCTTATGGATAGCAAGTTTTTAAATTTAGGGTTTTAAGGGTAAGTAAACTATTATATATTTCAATTTTTTTTGCCTTTATAACTTTACGAGCAATTGATAAAGTTGACAGTTGTTTTACAAACTGCTATTGTAACTTTCCTTATTTTTGGGGGCGCATAGGTTTCGACGTGGATGAAGAAACCAAGATTGCAGGTCGAGGCGCCGCTGGCCTCGTAAAAAGCGGCACAAATG
>CAYJFV010000212.1:0-3438 GCA_964369275.1 uncultured Desulfovibrionaceae bacterium | reverse complement strand
CGTACGTGACATTAAATCCCATTCACGCCAAGGTGCAATTACACGAAGTTCAGGAGCTAGAGCTGCTACACCTAATTCAAAGCGAACTTGATCGTTCCCTTTACCTGTAGCACCATGGGAAATAGCATCTGCATTTTCAGCTTTTGCAATTTCAACTAATTTCTTTGCAATAAGTGGGCGTGCAATTGATGTACCTAATAAATAGCGTCCTTCATATAAAGCATTAGAACGCATCATTGGAAAAATGAAATCTTTAGCAAATTCTTCTGTTAAATCAGAAACATAAGCTTTTGTTGCACCTGTAGCTAAAGCTTTTGGTTCAACGCCGTCTAAGTCATCACCTTGTCCTAAATCAGCTGTGAAAGTTACAACTTCGCAATTGTAAGTTTCCATAAGCCATTTTAAAATAACTGAAGTATCTAAGCCGCCAGAGTAGGCAAGCACAACTTTTTTTACTGGTTTACTCATTATAAATTCCCTCAAATTTAATTTATATTGCTAAAATGTAGGCGATAGTTGCTAAATATGTATTATAGCGAACTTTTGAAAGAAGTTCTTCATCAACTGGTGAAGATTGAACTTCAGGCACAAAGGAAACAATTTGAACATTTTCATGAAAACTTTTATTAACGTCTTCAAATGTATAAGGATGCGATTGAGGTTTTAGCTGTGCAGCATCTTTATATGTCCAAGGGGCAATGTAAAGCAGATCTGCATCATCGTCAAGGAAAACTGGTTCATGTGTAAGATAAATTTTTGAACCTGCCCCCATAGCAAAGTCTAGCATTTCTTTTTCTGGTAAGTAAAGTTCAGCTTTAGCAGGGTTATTTTCAAATGCAAAGCCATAAAAACCTTGTGTACAAATTGAAGCATTTAAAAAAGTAATTGGAAGTGCATTTGCTTGCAAGGTGCCAGCATCGCCCATCCAGTTAATTGATAGTTCGTATAAAGGTTTATTAGTGCGCATTGATAAATATGCTAAAGTAATAAAACTAGGTAATGCATAAGAAGATTCAAAGTCAGCCTTATGGCTATCTAATATAATAGCGTAGGCATTGCTGTCTTCAAGTTCGCTTAGAAGTGTGGAATATGCTTCGTCTAAAATAATAACATCGTTATTTGTTATGTTTAGAATATCGTTTTTTACTTCAAATTCAACAGCAATTTTACTTGCAATTTCTTTCCAAAGTTTAATGTTATTATTTGATTTTTCGTTAGATTCTTTAGAAGTAACATATATAATTTTTTTTGTATTATCGTTTTTACTACTAAATTCGTATTCATTTTTTGTTAGTGCTAAAGCTTCTTTTAGAATTTCTTTTGCACCTTGACAACCTTGGTCTCTAAATTGTATAAGTTTGTGCATATTTCACCATAAAATTAATATTGTTGATACTTTAAATTCACAAAAAATCTAAACATAAAGCTTCTTAAAAGTCAAATTAATATGCAAAATAAAGCGGTACATTTAAGCACAGAAAGAAAGTATAGAAAAGATTTCTTGCACAATAATAATGAACAACAAATTTATATTCAAATTGCTGAAAGTGATTTGCTTATTCTTTTAACCAATAAAATATCAAAAGAAGAAGCGGTAGATTTTTTTTCAAAAAAACTTTTAAAAATCCGCCAAGAAATAGAAAGCTATAGTATTGTAAATAAAGAATTTATTACAAGTTTAATTCCATTAAAAAATGAACTTTCGAATGTAGATATTATAGATGACATGCTTATTGCAGGTAAGTTGCTTGAAGTTGGCCCCTTTGCGGCAGTTGCAGGAAGCGTTTCTGAATATATTGCAAAAGCAGGCTATGAATTTTTAAAAAATAAAAATCTTCCTACTGATATTATTGTAGAAAATGGCGGTGATATATTTTTAATTTCTTCAAAAGAAAGAGTAGTTGCCTTGCTTGATAAACCAAATGATAAAACAATGCTTGGAATTAAAGTGCAAGCAACTAATGGGCTAGCAATTTGCACTTCCTCGGCAACTATTGGGCATTCTTTATCTTTTGGGAAAGCTGAACTTCTTACAGTGCTTGCTCAAAAAGGAAGCATTGCAGATGCGGCAGCAACTTCATTTTGTAATATGGTGCAAACTAGTGCCGATTTTCAGAATGTTCTTAGCCGAGTGCAAAATGCTAAAGGTTATGAAATACTAGGGCTTGTTGGCTCTTGCGATGATGAGCTTTTTGCTTTTGGCGATATTGAACTTACCTTAATATAGTTATTATGGTATTGTTATTATTTAAATTTATTTTCTAAGGCCTCAAGTTCTTTTTGAAGTTCTGAATTTCTTTCTCTAATATCAGTTATATCTGTTTGGAATTTTTTTGCAAAGGATTGTATGTCGCTAGCACTTTCTTTGCTTCCTGACATATTTATGCTATTTGTTCCTTCACCTACATAGCCGAAAAATTCAACAGAATTTATATTGCCTAGGTTTACATCATTTATGCCGTTTCCAAAGTCCATGGAAGTCCATGTAGAAAGAAGTTCTGTTATGTTTAGGGTGTTGTCGCCATCGCCAAATTCAAAATTAGAAATTGGAGAATCAAAATTATTTATTTCAAATAGATTTTTTCCATCACCTAGTTCAAAATTTGAAAAGGAAGAAGTGAATGTATCTATATTAAAGGTATTATCTCCGCGTCCAAAATTTAGGTTGGTTATGAAGCCGCCAGAAAAATCTTCTACATTGAATTTATTGTCGCCCTCGCCAAAAGTTATTTTGGAATTCATGGCAGAATAAGTATCAATATTAAAGGTATTATTCCCATTACCGATATCAATTTTTACATTACTAGATTGAATTGAATTGATATTTATTGAATTGTTTCCGCTACCAAGTTTCAGTGAAAAATCGAATAATTCAATGGAATCAATCTCTATTTTGTTATTTCCATTTCCTAAAGATATATTGCCGTTGATATTTGAAATTTCATTATTTCCATTGTTTGCAATGATGTTTACACTATTTGCATTATTGCCTTGAACAATATTATCACCGCTACCAAGGTTTATTGTTTTAGTAGAAGAGAATTTGTTTTGCGAATTAAATAGGAAAACGCTATCATTGCCACTGCCTGTATTTATATCTTTATCAAGGTTTGTTATTACATAAAGTTCATCTTTTGAAGTAGAACGGTTTGTGTTTTTATCTAGCTCGGCAGCAATAATATTTCCGTTTTCATCTTCGCTAAACACTGTGTTAGATGTAACTTCCATATCTATAATAGAGCCATCGGCATTGACGATTTTTGCTTTTATGATATCGCTTGGATTATCTTTATCTGAATTTTGTTCAATAGTTACTTTAGCACCAGATTGAAAAATTTTTGAAGAGGAAAAAGAAGGAATATCTTCAACACTTTCTTTGCTTTGGCTTGCTAATAAAGATTGTGCTTCTGAGGAAATAGAAACTGTATCGGCACTACT
>CAYJFV010000211.1:0-3454 GCA_964369275.1 uncultured Desulfovibrionaceae bacterium | reverse complement strand
AAAAGTCAAGTGGGGAGTTTTGATATGATAGTTTTTGATAATTTATGGAAAGTCATGAAAGCAAAAGGCGTAAGCACATATCAACTTCGTGAAAGATGCGGAATCGATAGTAAAACTATACGCAGGCTAAAATCTAACGATAATATCGAAACAAAAACGCTCAATAAGCTTTGCAAAATTCTTGATTGCAAACTTGAAGATATAGCAACTTACATAGAAGAAGCCGAGTAGAGAAATCTTACTCGGCTTTCCCGTGTGTTGAGCAATCGATACTACCTACGAAATATCTTCACGCCACCATAGCCCTTTAGAAATTTCTTCGTCCTGCTCGTCATCAGTAGCAGTGTAATTGTCAATTTCTTCTTGTATCTCCTCAATATGGCTTATTATGCTTGCCAACTGATTTAATTCCATAATTGCATAGTGTTCATAGATACTTTCACGCATAATATACTCCTTTTGATTAATTAATTTGTGACTTTAAACATTCCACCAGCTTAAAGTTTACATAATAATGTTGTTATGTCTAGCTTTTAAAAAAGCACAAGCAAGAATTAAAAGTTAGCTTTTATCTTCACTAGTGATTTTATAATAACGAAAAATGCAAAAACTGTTACTATAAATATTTATAATAACCAAAAAGGCGAAAACTGTTACTATAAATTTATAAATAAAGAAACAACAAAAACTTTATTTATAATTACAATATAGTAACTTTCTTAAAGAATTTGACTTTTGCACGTTTATATATCATTTTGATAAAAGTTAACTTGTGAAGGACACAGGCTGGGTTCTCGAATGAGAGTAGGCGTAACGCCAAGAATTCCTTTGCCCCTGGGGTTAACTTTTTTCTTTTAACAACTTTCTATGTATTAGAGCTTATAAATATCATACACTACTAAACAGCTCTTCACTTTGCTATTTCGCTCGAATATCTTTGTGTTGATATTTACCTTGTAAAATTTATATAAAATGCTGGTGATTCACACTTTGAGATGAATTTATTGACATTTATTTCTTTAACTTTTATGGTTATTGAGTCTCAAAAAGAATATTAGGACATGCTATGAAATTTGAAGATTTTATTTCTGGAACATATGTAAAGCAAGACGGCTTTAAAGCTTTCATTCCTACAGTTATCAATCAAAATTGGGAATGGGAAGACTCTAGTATAAGCACACTTCTTGAGCAAGCCAGTATTGAGCTTGGTGGACTCAATTCCTTTTCTGATTTAATTCCAAATATTGATGTATATATCAAAATGCATATACGTACTGAAGCAAATAAATCAAGCAGAATTGAAGGTACTAAAACAAGCATTGAAGAAGATTTGCTTTCTGTCGAAGACGTTTCTCCTGAAAAAAGAGATGATTATATCGAAGTGCATAACTACATTGATGCACTCAACTATGGTATTGACCGTATCACTAATCAAGACTTTCCTCTATGTAATCGCCTCTTGTGTGAATTGCATGCGATACTTATGCGTGGAGCACGTGGAAAACATAAAACACCAGGCGAATTTCGTAAAAGTCAAAATTGGATAGGTGGGACAATGCCTTCAAATGCTCTTTATGTGCCGCCTCCATGTCATGAACTTGGCAACTTGCTTTCAGATTTAGAAAAATCTATTCACAATGAAGAGCTAAAAGTGCCCCATCTTATAAAAGTTGCTTTGCTTCACTATTAATTTGAATCTATCCACCCTTTCCTAGATGGAAATGGAAGAATAGGGCGTTTGCTTATTCCATTATATTTACTAGAGAAGCAAGTTCTTGATAAACCATGCTTTTATATTTCTGACTTTTTTGAAAGAAATCGTGATGCTTATTATGACGCTCTTTCAAGAGTGCGTACACATAATGATATTTCGCATTGGATAAAATTTTTCTTAGAAGCTTGTATTTATACTGCAAAAACTGCTAAAGAGAAGTTTAAAAAGGCAAGAATTTTGGTTGATGACTATAAAATGCAACTCAACTTATTTACTGGAAAAGCTCTTAATAATAGTATCATTTTAGAAAGCTTTTTCAATTCTCCGTCTCAAAGCACAAAAGAAATTCAAGCTAAAACAGGAATCAGCATACCTGCTATAAACAGAACTCTCAGTCAAATGGAAGAGAGGGGCATGATTGTTGAGATTACTGGTTATACTCGAAATAGAGTATTCTTTGCTTCTGAGTATATTAACATTTTCTCGGTAAATAACGAAAACACGTAAAACTGTTACTAAGGAAATTCATAATAACAGAAAACGCAAAAACTGTTACTAAGAAAATTTATAGTAACAGAAAACGCAAAAACTGTTACTAAGAAAATTTATAATAACAGAAAACGCAAAAACTGTTACTAAGAAAATTTTGTTACTTATATGATTATGTTCAAATAGTGAAAGAAAAAATTAAAATTGTGGACTTATGGACTTACAACTTACTCAAGCATTAGCATCAAACTATACAAGTGTATCTCAAAAAGCCCGTATTCTCACAGAAGATTGGGTTTCTAGAAATATGTTCTGCCCAAGTTGTGGAAATGAGCATATTAATTCACTTGCAAATAATAGCCCAGTCGCAGATTTTCAATGTGCGTCATGTAAAAATGAATATGAGCTTAAAAGTAAGAGTGGAAAAGTGAGCACCAAAATAACAGATGGTGCATATTCTACAATGCTTGAAAGAATTACGAGTAATCAGAATCCTCATTTGTTTGTAATGGAGTATTTAAAAAGCTCGTTGGCTGTAAAAAACTTTTTGATGATTCCAAATTATTTCTTTGTTCCTGAAATCATAGAGAAACGAAAACCGTTAGCCGAAACAGCAAGGCGTGCTGGCTGGGTTGGGTGTAATATCCTTGTAAAAGATGTTCCACAACAAGGGCGTATTCACATTATTAGTAACGGACAATTAATTCACAAAGAGATTGTACTTGAAAAAGTTGAGACAACTCGGGCTTTGGCAACAAAAGACATAAGTTCTCGCGGTTGGTTACTTGACACTCTTTCATGTATTAATCATATCGTGCAAGATGAATTTACTCTAAATGATATATACAAATATGAGAAAGAATTAGCCTATAAACACCCAGATAACAATAATGTGCAAGCAAAAATTCGTCAACAACTTCAGCTATTGCGTGATAAAGGTTTTATTCAATTCGTTGGGCGAGGAAAATATAAAAAGATTTTTTAGGAGCTTTTATGAAATTCACAGTAAATATCGAAGAGACTATCAATCAAGAATTTGAAGTTGAAGCAAGCAATTTTGCTGAGGCTCTTGAAATAGCGGAGCAAAAATATAAAAATGGTGAATTTGTTTTAGACCAAGCTCATTTAACTGCGAAGCAAATGGCTACGATGAGTCCTCTTGCATCGGAATGGGTTGAGTTTTAATTTTATTTACCCACTTTACTCACACCAAAATAAAGCTAATTAAATTTCAAATAAGTTTGATTTAAA
>CAYJFV010000210.1:0-3458 GCA_964369275.1 uncultured Desulfovibrionaceae bacterium | reverse complement strand
AATCAGTGGCTCTGCCAATTGAGCTACACCAGCACAAGAAGAGTTCTATCTAAAATCGGTATCTTTGTCAAGCATTTTTATAATTTAAATTTATTATTTTTAAGTTTTATTAAATCAACTGGTTATTGTCATTTTTTGAAAGAGCTAATTTAAATTTGATTTAAATTTTACCTTAATTATATTAATGCTTTACTTTTTTTCTTCATTTTTCGTATCTATTAAATCTTCATCAGTTTCTTCCATTTGAGGATTGATAAAAGATGGTAGTTCAATTTCTTGTTCATTATCAATATAGAACGGGTCACTTGAGGAAGTACTATTATTGTTAATAATTTCTATTTCTTCTACTATGTTTTCATCGTCTTCTGCATGTAAGCTTAATGCAAAAGAAACTTTAGGTTTATCAAATTTTTCTTTTTTAGCTCTTCTGCTTGAATTTTTTTTGCTCTTCGCTTTTGGAGCTAATGAAAGTAGATTGTTTTCTTGTATTGTTTCTGCCTGTGGATGTGTTTCTGTGTTTGTGCCTGATTCCAAACTTTCTTCACTTAAAGTTTCATTTGACGTTGAAGAAGGATTTTCATCTAAGTTATCTGCATAGATACTATTAGGTTTTTCCCCATTCAATATTTTTTCTATTAATGTTCTAAATACCAAACGGCGTTCATTATTTTGTAATGTATAACTACAATTCATTGACTGTAATTCATATGCATGCCATTCAGCTTGTTCAATTGTATATAATCCTATAAATACAGTCTCTTGTAGACCTTTTTCTTTTTCAAATTCCCTAATTGAGTTTGTAAAGCTACTTATTTCAACTAAGCTATAGTCTGAACCAATGATAACAATTGCTGAAGGTGTTGCTTTATATTGTTGCAGGGCATCGTCTAAGTCCATACTTTCTATAAGCTGTAAGTTCATTCTTTCTAAGCGAAAAGCAAGCATGTGCCTTTCAAAAGCTTCTGGTGATGTAACATGCACAAGCTTTGGATTATGTATTGGATTTTCCGTACAACTTAAGTTTGGCATTGGTTTTTCTGTTACACCATCATCTTCAAGAGCTTTAAATTCAAGAATAAACCTGTATTCTGTTCCTTGTTCGCTACTTTCAACATTAAAAGTACCATTATGTGAAGATGTTAGCTCCCATACTTTTGATAACAATGAAGCTGCACGCCCTTGAGGTGGATTTCCCGCTCCAGAGTCACCAATAATAAAGATTAATCTACCGTTATTGTTACTTGCATCGTCACGTTCTACTCTTATATAGACTATACCTTGTTTTGTTGCTCTTATTGAGTCTGATAAAAGTTGATAGAGTAGTGTTGCAAGTGAATTTTTATCACCAACATACCATAAGCCAACATGCGGTGAACGAAACCATGATAAAGCAATTTGTGAAGAAGCCGCTTCATAGCGTACTTTTTCGTATACCTGACGAAGCACATCTTGCAAATTAAAAGGAATTTTTGTTGAACTATTTGTTTGTTTACGTGAAAGCATTTTTGGTAAAGAATTTGCTAACATATTGATATCTTTACCAACGCTTAGCAAAGTTTGAGTATGAACTAAGGCTTTTTCTTTATGATTTTGGTTATCTACGCCTTGAACAAAATCAATTTGTTGCTCTAAAAAGCATAATTCACGCATGAAAGAGTCAAGTGGAACTCTAAAGGCTTGTTCTATACGAGCAAATGTTTGAGGGTTTGAAAAATTTATTGAATTATCAAAATAAATTTCTGCACTATCCTCAACTTCTTTATGTTCGCTGATTAAGCTTTGTTTTTCAGCATCAAGGTGTTCAGCTTTATTTTCTTTAGAACTTTGCATATCAAGTGAACTAGCAATATCAGTATCACTAGCTGTGTAATCCATATCAGGTGAATATGCTTCGCCTGTAGCAATTTTTTTTGAATTGGCTTTAGTGTTTGAAGGGGTAATTAATAGAATAAATAAAGCTAGTACAGCACCTACTTGTGGTGCAAGAGCATAAAGCGAAGAATTAAGCCCGCCATTTATTCCATAAAAACCAACAGCTGCACCAATAAATAAAGCCAATAAGCACGCTAAATACGTAATGCTTCCAATTATGCCATTAAAAGACAGTATAAAAGTTGGAATTAAAATTACAATTACAGATATTTGCCAAAAATCTATATAACGAGTTAACCAAGTAAATGAGGTTGAAAATGGTGCTAAGCCTAATAAAACCCCAAGTAAACTAAGAATTAGGAAAACGGAATTCATACCCTTTGCAACATGTGAAAGCGACATCATTTGTCGGCCTAGTGTTACTAGCGAGAAAAGCAATGCCGCAAGTGCAAACAATGCACCTAAATCTGAATTAATTACTTCACCATTAGGTGTTGCTGGAATACCAAAGTAATATAAAACTACAGTTGCAAAACCAAAAATACTTGCCCAAAAACGCCACTCACCTTTTTCTGTAAGAAACCTAAGAAAAGAAAGTATTGATAGAACAGTAAGAGTAATTAATAAATAAAATTCATACTTATCGCTGTTAAAAATTCCATTATCAGATATATCACTTGTTGAAGTTACAATTTTGATGGCTGGATTAAACCATAAGCTTGGCACGCCTTCAAGTTTTATAAATAATTCGCCGCCTTTAGCAAAATCTTTTACAATATAGCTATGGCCATCTTTATTTTGTGGTAAAGGTGGAATAAGCAGTAAGTCGCCTTCGCTTGTTTTATACCAAACAGTGCTTGTGCCTTGTACGTGGCTACCAAGTTCAATGTAAACGTGTGAATTAGAAGCAACTTCAAAGTTAGGAACAGAAAGATAAAGCCAAGTTGTGCCTTGTTCGTTTTTAAATGCAAAATCACTATAAGGAATAAATTGGCTTAACCCGCCTTGAACAATTTGGCTTATGCTTGTATTTCCGCTTGTATCTAGATATATGCCAAAGTCTAAAAGTAAACTTTGCCACTGTTTGTTAATAGAATTTTGAGAATTAGCAAATTCAGTATTTAAAAGGTATGGGTTGGCAAGTTCGGCAATAATTTCTTCTTTTACTTCTGCAATTGCATTTTCTGCAACTGAACTTTCTTGTGTTTCAGTTGTATTCAGTTCACTTGGTGGCACTATTAGAGTGCTAGATTCAGTTGCCTCTTCGGCAAACGAAAGTGAACATTGAAACAATAATAAAAAAGTAAGAAAAAAGAATTTTATTGCATGCATAGCTATTTCACCTAAAGATAAAGTAGTTTAGTTTTGTTCTAATTCTTTAATGTAGTCAGATAATAAACGCCCGTCTGGTGTTTTTTCGTTTGGATATTTTTGTACCAAAATTCTCCAAGAATTTAAACCTTCATCTTTTCTGCCTAAGTCAAAAATAAGTACAACACCACGGTTAAGCCTTGCGTTTTTATGATTAGGATCTAAAGCTAGCACCTTATCGTAAGTGGAAAGTGCCATTTCAAAATTTCCTAATG
>CAYJFV010000209.1:0-3473 GCA_964369275.1 uncultured Desulfovibrionaceae bacterium | reverse complement strand
TGAATTAGCAAATAATATTATAGCTTTAAATGCTATTAATATTAAACAAGAAAACCCTACTTTAACAGCAATTACAGAAAATCTTGCTAGCTTTGAAAAGGCACTGTCTAATCTTGAACAGCAATTAAATCACAAAGAAGCAAATTCACAAAAAATGAGTGTGTACTCTAGCACAACACTTATTCCAACAATGAGTTTACTTAGAAAACACGCAGATATTCTTGAAACTTTAATTGCCGATAATTTATGGCAATTACCTACATATCAAGAAATGTTATTTGTAAAGTAAGAAGAAATGTCACATTTTACATTACTCGCTAAAGATAATAGGGCAAGAGCTGGTGTTTTAAAAACTGCTCATGGCGAAATTGAAACACCAATCTTCATGCCTGTTGGAACTGTTGGTTCAGTAAAGGCACTTGCCCCCGACGATTTAAACGAACTTGGTGCTCAAATAATTCTAGGTAACACCTACCATCTTTACTTACGCCCAGGCGATGAGCTTGTAAAAAGACGTGGTGGATTACATAAATTCATCAATTGGGATAAGCCAATTCTTACAGATTCAGGCGGATTTCAAGTATTTAGCTTAAATTCTCTTATGAAAATGAAAGAAGAAGGGGTTAGCTTTCAATCGCATATTGATGGCTCTCGCCACATGTTCACACCTGAAAATGTAATGCAAATTCAGAATAACCTTGGTTCTGATATTATGATGACATTTGATGAATGTGCCGCATACCCTGCAAGTTATGAAAAAGCTTTATCTGCTGTAGAGCGTACTACACGCTGGGCAAAACGTTGCAGAGAAGCCTACCCTCCTGAAATGGTAAAAGAAAAAGGACAACTTCTTTTTGGTATTGTTCAAGGCGTAACTTACCCAGATTTACGTGCAAAATCTGCCCGTGAAATTATGGAAATTGGCTTTGAAGGCTATGCAATTGGTGGCTTAAGCGTTGGTGAGCCTAAAAATGAAATGTTTGAAAGCCTTGATGTGCTTGACCCTATCTTACCGCAAGACCATGCCCGTTATCTTATGGGTGTTGGAACTCCGCTTGATTTAATCGAGGGAATAGCACGCGGTGTTGATATGTTTGATTGCGTTCTTCCAACAAGAAATGCACGAAATGGTACATTGTATACCTCGCAAGGCAAGCTAAACATAAAACGTAGTCAATTTATTGAAGACGATAGCCCGCTTGACCCTGAATGTGATTGCTATACTTGTAGAAACTTTAGTAAAGCCTATTTACGACATCTTTTTGTAAGTAAAGAATTACTATCTTTTAGGCTTAATTCCTTACACAACCTTACCTACTTCTTAAATACTGTAAAAAAAGCCAGAAAAGCAATTTTCGAGGGCAATTTTGCAAAAGTTTATGAAGAATATAAAAATTTATATACCACTTAATGAAATAAATTATGTCTATACTAAATACAAACTATACTCTGCCTGAACTGCTTGTTCCTGTAGGCGGTCAAGAACAATTTGAAGCGGCGTGCATTTATGGTGCAGATGCCGTCTACCTTGGTGGCGATGGGCTTAATCTTCGTAAAGCTTCACACGGCTTTACAAAAGAAGAGCTAGATAAAGTTGTAATAGACGCACATAAACAAAATGTTCAAGTATTCTACACATTAAATGCCCTGCCTTATAACGAGCAAATAGTTGAAGTAAAAAAACGCTTAGAACTTCTTGGCGATACTCCAGAAAAAGCAAGAGTCGATGCTTTAATCATTGCCGACCCTGGTGTATTTTCAATTGCAAAAGAAATTTGCCCACATATTCCAATTCATCTATCAACTCAAGCACATACTGTAAATACTGAAAGCATAAAATTTTGGCAAAAACAAGGTGCAACACGCGTAAATTTAGCAAGAGAACTTACCCAAAGCCACATTAAAGAAATAACAAATGCGGTTGATATTGAATGTGAAGTTTTTATGCATGGGGCTATGTGCCTTGCTTTATCTGGGCATTGCTTACTTTCAATGTGGGCTAATAACCGCGTGGCAAACCACGGGGCTTGCTCTCAGCCTTGCCGCTTCCAATACAAAGCAAAAGAAGTTCGCTTGCAAGAAACTTCACTTTTCTTAGCTCAGCCCTCTAACCCTGATGAAGTTTTGTGGGAAGCTGATGAAAATGAAGAATTTTCTACTATATGGTCGCCACATGAAAACTGTTTAATACGCTATATACCTTTCTTTATTGAAAATAAAGTTGCTTCGCTAAAAATAGAGGGGCGTACAAAAAGCCCAAGCTATGTAGCACAAGTAACTGATGTGTACAGAACAGCTTTTAAACGTGCTAAACAAGCCTTCGATCAAAACAACATTGAATTATATCAATGCGATGACTTAATTCAAGAACTTGCTTCTGTTGCTACACGCCCATTATCTACAGGCTTCTTTTTACCTGAACGCGTTATTGAAGCTATGCCACATAAAGGCGATTTCAATAAGCAAAGCAAAAAAATTGTTGCCCGCGTACTTGAAAAAGTAAGCGAGGGTAAATGGCTTATAGACTTACGCTCACAATGGAAGAATGAAAAAGATGCCCAAGTATTAGTGCCAGGTTTTGAAAGACCAAGTTTAGGGAAATACACCCTAGAAAACCACAAAGGCGAAATTGTAGACGTTCTTCATTCAGGTATGCAAGGCTATTTACATACTGATAATACTAATATTCGCCCGCATTATTATATTCAAACCATGTAATTACTAAGGAATTTCGCATGTTCATGACTCATGCAATTATATATATGCTTTCATCTATTGGGGTGCTTGCAACCGCAATTATTGGCCCTGCAATGGGTGAAATATACGCATATTTCCATTATGTTGACCCAACCTTAGTAAAACTTATAATGACAATTTCATCATTATTCGTTATTCCAAGTACATATCTATCAATCTTTATGTACAAAAAATTCGGCAAAAAAAATACTTTGCTTATTGCTTTAGCTATATATTTTCTTTCTGGCAGCTTGTCAGGTGTTTTTTCAAATATTTATGCAGTCTTAGCTAGTAGGGCATTACTTGGTATTGCTCTTGGTATTCTTATTCCTATAGGAAATTCACTTCCGCTAGATTATTTTCGAGGGGCTGAACTTAGCAAAGTTGCAGCTAGGCAATCCGCCTGTATTAGCATAGGAAACTTTATATTCGTTCTTATTGCTGGCTGGTTAGCTGTTATATCATGGCGATATACCTTCTTAATTTATACAGTTGCACTGCCAATTATGCTTTGCATTTTCTTCTTCTTCCCCGAAGAAATTTACAAAGATACACCAAAAAACGATAATCAAAATCAAGTAAAAGAAAAACTTCCCACTACAATATACATTCAAGCTGTAGTAATGTTCTTTACCCTTATTGCAATTTATTCATACCATACAGGTGTAGCAATACTTATGCAAGAACGCGGTATAGGCACAGCGGCAAGTGCAGCTTATGTACTTTCAACAAATAGC
>CAYJFV010000208.1:0-3476 GCA_964369275.1 uncultured Desulfovibrionaceae bacterium | reverse complement strand
AACGACATACGTTACGGTGTTTTTGGAACCATTCACGAACTTCATCACGTGTAGGGTTTACATTTTCAGTAAGTAATTGTTTAGCTGAAACAATAAAACCTGGTGAACAGAAGCCACACTGAGCTGCACCATATTTAATCCAAGCCATTTGAATTACATCTAAATTGCCAGGTTGTCCGATACCTTCAATTGTAGTGATTTTAGCATTTTCTGCTACTCTGCTAAATTTTGTGATACAAGATCTTACTACTTTTCCATCCATAATAACTGAACAAGCACCACATTGCCCTTCGCCACAACCTACTTTTGTGCCAGTTAGCCCTAAGGTTTCACGAAGAACGGTTGATAAAACAGTAGAACCATCTGCAAAAACATTGCGTTCTACCCCGTTTACGAAAATCGTTTTTTGAATCATTCCCTTTGCTCCTTTATTAGTTTTATAAATTATAATAAGACTTTATCACTTTTTTATTATATTCTAATCAAATAAATATATAAAGAGTATACAAAGTATTACATATTTCGTAACATAACACAAACATACTGTCAACAATCGCAATATATTTTACAGTTATTATGTATAATGATTTTCTTGACAAATTAACTAAGATATTAAAAAATACTTAATGTTAATCAAATTTCAGCAGGAAATTATATGAATGAATACGAATTTGACATAAAAAAAAGTGAAATACGTGAACAATATCTTAAAATTATTAAATTAAAAGAATTTGGATTAATTTCTTCTACATCAAATTGTGAAAATGAAATTCTTGGCTATTCACTTGAAGAGTTGAAAAAAATTCCACAAGAAGCAAATTTAGCTCTTGGTTGTTCTAACCCTAAGCTTTACGCCAATTATAAAATAGGTGAAACAGTGCTTGATTTAGGTTGTGGTGCTGGCTTTGATTGTTTTTTAGCCTCATTCGAAGTTGGTAAAACAGGCAAAGTTATTGGCGTTGACATGATGCCAGAAATGCTTACAAAAGCACGCGAAATAGCCCACATTCATAACTACAGCAATGTTGAATTTCGTTTAGGCGAAATAGAACATTTACCTGTTGAAGATAATAGTATAGATGTTATAATATCTAATTGCGTATTAAATCTATCGCCAAACAAAACTCAAGCTATAAAAGAATGTAAAAGAGTAATGAAAAATTCTGCACGCCTTTTTTTGTTTGATATTCTCTTAGACGATAGTTTTACCCAAGATATGATACAAGAACTTCAAAACAATAAAGCAGCTTCTTGCATAAAAAGTGCTATTACTGTGCAAGAAATGCAAAAAATACTTGAAAGTGAAAACTTCAAAAATATTTCTATTTCTTTACATGCAAAAAGTAACGAAATTATAGATTTTTGGCTAAAAGAAGAATCAAAAAAATACTATAACAAAGTGTTTTCTGCTAAAATTGAAGCCTACCTTGAATAAAGTTTACCTTTCCTCAAAATTGCTTATATCAATAGCATATTTTTCTATTTTTCTGTACAAAGTTGGTCTACTAATTCCAAGTGACGTGGCACACTGACTTAAGTTTCCGTTATAGTGGTTAATTGCATGCCTTACCGCTTCTTCTTCTAAACTATCTAAAGAGCGAATTTCCCTTAAATCATTCTTATGCTTACGGTTTTGCTCTAAACCCAATATTCCAAAATGTTCACTATGCAGTTGTTTTCCTTCTGCTAAGTGGATTGCACGTTCTACTGCATTTTCTAACTGCCTTACATTCCCCGGCCATTTATATTCTAAAATTAATTGCTTTGCATTTGGGCATAATTGCTCGTCAATATTCTCATATCCATGCCTTTTCATAAAAAATTCAACAAGCAATAAAATATCGTCATTTCTATCTCTAAGTGGTGGAACGGTAAGAAAAAGAGTTGAAATACGATAGAATAAGTCGGGTCTAAATCTGCCAGTATTTGCTTCTTGACGTAAGTCTTTATTTGTAGCAGATACAACGCGAATGTTAACCTTAGTGGTTTTTGTGCTACCCACACGCTGAATTTCACCAGTTTGCAAAACACGTAAAAGCTTTACTTGCATATCAAAAGGCATATCGCCAATTTCATCAAGAAAAAGAGTTCCCGTATCTGCTAGTTCAAACTTTCCTGCCCTTCCGCCTTTTTGAGCTCCTGTAAAAGCTCCCTCTTCATAACCAAAAAGTTCACTTTCTAAAAGCTCTTTTGGAATTGCACCACAGTTTAGAGCTAGAAAAGGCTTGTCTTTCCTGCTACTTGCATTGTGAATTGCCTGAGCAAATAATTCTTTACCAGTGCCTGTTTCGCCTAAAATTAACACAGGGGCATCGTTCTTAGCCGCAATTTTTGCAATGTTCATTGCTGATTGTAGCACGCTACTTTTGCCCATAATAGATTTAAAAGTAAAATTTGCTTCTGCGGCTGCAATTTCAATTGCTAGCTCTAGCATTTCCTTTTTTTCTGTAATACTTAAAATAGCTCCTATTATTTCACCATTACCGCTATTTACAGGTGCTAAGGAAATAAAATACGAGGCTTTATTTGTATTCATTTCTCTAGCTAGAATATTCTTTTTCTTTGCAAGTTCTTTTACAATATCAAAATTGGTTTTTACTAGGGCAGAAAAAGGCTTACCTACGTGATTTTCAGGAAGTGAAAATAATGAACATGCTATTTTATTTGTTTGAACAATATTTCCAAGCTTATCTACTGTAATAATACCCTTTGTTCCTGCTTCAAGCAAGGCATGCATGTACTGGTTACTAATTGCAAGTTCGCGAATATGCATATGTTCAATAAGTTTAGCTCTTATAGTTTCCGATGTTTGACATACTAGCCCTAAAGTGTGAAGATGTATGCGGTCAGTATAGCCTGTAAGACTTAAAGAACCTAAAATTTCATTATTCTCATCAAAAATTGGAGCACCCGCGTTACTATATATTTTTGCCAAATATGAATACATACTATTGCTTGATAAAAATATAGGTTTTTGCTCGGCTAAAGTTAATCCTATAGCACAAGTACCCATTTCTTGCTCTCGCCAGCGATAGCCAGGCATGCAATTACGTTTATCAAAGTGCTTATAAAGGTCTTCATCACCCACAACATACAAAACATAGCCATCTTTATCGGCAAGGGCAAGACAAAAACCATTTCCTTGCAATAAACTATATAAATTATCTATTTGCTCTTTAGCTATAGTGTAAAAATTACTTTGCTGATTTATTCGCTTTTTTAATTCGCTAAGAGTAAGCTTTGACTTTTCAGGAGATTTATCTATCGAAGCATCTACCCCATACTCGCGTGAACGTATATGGGAAAGTTCAATGCTTTTTTGCATATTCTCAATACTTAAATAATCACTTTTCATAATTCCACCTTTGCCTTGTGTAAAATCTCGTTACACTGTAACTATACGTTACACTAATAAAATTGTCAAGTAATAATACCTATTCTACATGCAAAATCTAATATTATTTATAATTATTACC
>CAYJFV010000207.1:0-3481 GCA_964369275.1 uncultured Desulfovibrionaceae bacterium | reverse complement strand
TGAAGTTGAAGGTCCATTCAAACCTGACCACTACAGATACTAAGATTAATTTGTAATTTTAATTTTTTTGAAAAGGGAAACCTTGCTTTTATCATGGAAGCAAAGTTTCCCTTTTTTTGTTTAATTTGAAAGTGTAACTTATTTAGATTTTTTTCTTTTTCTTTTTTTTGTCACCGACGGCTTAGGGAAGGTCAATTCCCTAAGAACCCACGTCATCACAATGCCCTTGAAAAATGCTTGCATTTTTCAAGGGCATTGTCTCTTCCTTACCTGCAAATTTATTTTTTGCTCTATATAAATTTTCGTGGCTAAGGCGATTAACGGAAGTTGGACTAGGGAATGGTAGTCATGTGCAGAAGGTAAAATGTGCAACACTTGCTAACGCAAGTGAAAAAGTATTGAAAGAAATTACAAAACTTCCTCACTTGTGTAACAAGTGCTGAAATTTTTTACGCCAGAGTAACTTACCATTCTCTAGTCAAACTTCCGTTAATCGCCTTAGTCACGGAAATTTATGTAACAAATTAATTTTATAGTGTTTACCAAAAATATCAAAAGCAGATTTATACTGAACGCAGTTCGGTATAAATCTGCTTTTGATATTTTTGCATTAGGGATTCTAAAGGGACTTAGTTCCTTTAGCCCTCGGAGAGAAAAAAATTGTTCTAATATTGCAAATTGAAATGACGTCCAATAACGCATATAACAAGCAGAGCTGTTCATGCAGTAAATAAAAAAGTGAAGATAACACTAATGCTACCTCCACTTACTTTATATCTATATAAAAACTATATAAATCTAAGAACTAATCGTCTAATTCAGGGAAAAGCTCTCTGCACATATCACGTAATTTATATTTTTGAATTTTTCCTGAGGCTGTAAGCGGGAAATTTTCAACTATATGTATATGACGTGGTACTTTATGCCATGCAATACGCCCTTTAGCAAAAGCACGCATTTCTTCTGGCTTTAGGGTTGCACCCTCTTTTAATATAATAAAGCCTGCAACTTCCTCACCGTATTTGCGTGAAGGAGCACCAACTATTTGAATATCATGCACTTGCTCCATACCTAGGAAAAACTCTTCAATTTCACGTGGATAAATGTTCTCACCTGCACGAATAATCATATCTTTGCTACGGCCAGTAATTGTTAGATATCCCTCATCATCAATTACTCCTAAGTCACCAGTATGTAACCAACCGTCTTTATCAATAGCATGTGAAGTTTCTACAGGCATATTGTAGTAACCTAACATAACATTGTAACCACGACAGCAAATTTCACCAGTAGTATTTGCAGGTAAATTTTCGCCTGTATCTTGATCTTTAATACGCACTTCAATACCAGGCATTTCACGGCCAACAGTTTTGCAACGTTTATCAATAGGTTCATCTGTCTTAGTCATAGTCATAACAGGTGAACCTTCGGTTAATCCATAAGGAATTGTAATTTCACGCATATTCATTTGTTCAAATACACGACGCATTAAAGGCTCAGGGCATACCGCACCAGACATAATACCAGTACGTAAGCTTGAATAGTTATATTTAGGGAAGTTTCTATGCTCTAAAATTGATAGATACATAGTAGGTACACCATAAAGAGCTGTACATTTTTCTTTATCTACCGCTTCCATAACTGGAACAGCCGAGAAAGATTCAATTAACACCATACTTGCACCATGATTTATACAAGCCATAACGCCAAGTACGCAACCAAAGCAGTGGAATAAAGGTACAGGAATACATACTTTATCTTTATCGCTTAGTAGTTGGTTTTGCCCAATCCAGTAGCCGTTATTTAGAATACCAACGTGGGTAAGCATTACACCTTTAGGAAAACCTGTAGTTCCTGAAGTATATTGCATGTTTACTAAATCGTAAGGAGATAAAGAGTCTTGTCGAGCTTGATACTCTTCATCGCTTACTTTATCTTTTAGTGCAAAAATTTCTTCAAGGCCGTACATGCCGTCGTGCGAGCCTTCACCCATGAAAACTACGCGTTTTAGTTCTGGGAAATTAGGCGAGCTAATAGCATCTTTATTTTGAGTTTTAAGTTCTGGAACAATAGAATTGAGGATATTAACAAAGTTATGATCTCTGTTACCTTCAATAATGAAGATATCAGCAGTATCAGATTGTTTTAATAAATATTCAAGTTCACGTTCTCTGTATGAAGTGTTTACTGGTAGTAGCACTGCACCAATACGAGCAGTTGCGAACATTAAAGTAATCCAATGTGGAACGTTTGTTGCCCAAATAGCTACTTTTTCACCTTTTTGAACACCTAAAGCCATTAAGCCACGAGCTAGTGCATCAACAGTATCATCAAACTCTTTCCATGTTTGTCTAACATTTTGATTAAAGTATAGTATAGCTTCTTGATTTGGGTTTTTTGCCGCTGTTTCACGAAGAAGCTGACCTAAGGTCTTTTCTATAATTTTAAATTCTGACATGTATTTTCCTTATATAATATATGATTAGCTAAGCATGTGCCCAAGCTTATCTTTTTTAGTTTGTAAATAGTATGAATTTTGTTCAGATGGTGTAGATTCTAAAGCTACACGCTCAACAATATTAATGCCATACCCTTCTAAACCAACAATTTTTTTAGGGTTATTTGTTAGCAGTTTTAAATTTCTTACACCTAAATCTACAAGAATTTGAGCTCCAATTCCATAGTCACGTAAGTCTGGTCTAAAGCCTAATTTTTGGTTTGCTTCAACGGTGTCATAGCCTTCATCTTGAAGTGCATAGGCTTTGATTTTGTTTGCAAGGCCAATACCACGGCCTTCTTGTCGCATATAAAGAATAACGCCCCTGCCCTCTTTTTCAATTGCTTGCATTGCTGCTGCAAGTTGATTACCGCAGTCGCAACGAAGTGAAGCAAAAGCATCACCAGTTAGGCACTCGCTATGTACACGTGCAAGAACTGAATCGCCAGAAGCAATATCACCTTTAATTAAAGCAATATGAGTTTTTCCATCGTACTGGTTTTCATAAGCACGGATAGTAAATTCCCCATGAGCAGTAGGCATTTTAGCTTCTGCAACACAAGTTACCGCAACTTGACCACGTGCCATACGGTAACGGATTAAATCTTTTATAGTAACAATTGGTAGGTTATGTTCTTTAGCAAAAACTTCTAGTTCAGGCATACGTGCCATTGTACCATCATCATTCATAATTTCGCAAATAACAGCGGCGTGTTTTAGGCCTGATAAAGCTGAAAGTTCAACACTTCCTTCGGTTTGCCCTGCACGGGTAAGAACACCGCCTTGTTGGGCACGAAGTGGGAAGATATGCCCTGGAGTAACTAAATCGGCTGGGCTTGCGTTATCATCAATTGCTGCGGCAATAGTTGTTGCTCTATCAGCGGCAGAAATACCTGTTGTTACGCCAACTCTTGCTTCAATTGATACTGTAAAGTTAGTGCCAAAGCGAGAACCATTACGGCTTGTCATAAGCGGCAAGTCTAG
>CAYJFV010000206.1:0-3492 GCA_964369275.1 uncultured Desulfovibrionaceae bacterium | reverse complement strand
TCCTCCTTATTGTATATTAATTTACACAGCAAGTTTACTTGCTATGGTATTTCCTTTGTTTGTGGTGGTAGCCCCGTGGTAGCCCGACCAATTTTTGAGGTGAAAAAAGGGCTTATGATTTTCATCATAAACCCTTGATAACTTAATAAAAAAAGCAAATAAAAAAAGCACTTACATTGCTATAAGTGCCTATTTTTATGGTGGCTCCCCGAGACGGTCTTGAACCGCCAACCTAGTGATTAACAGTCACCCGCTCTGCCGATTGAGCTATCGGGGAACAAAGCATTTCTGCCGTGAAGAAAGTTCTATAGAATTTTTCTTCACTCGTCAAGTAAAATTTTCAATTTTTACAAAATTTTCTTTTCAATATTTATAACCAACTAAAATTATTGTATTTATTGTAAGCATTATTTCTACTATTTCCAGCCCTGCTTACCTATTAAATCTACAAATGATGTTTTACCAAGTACCTTTGTAAAGAACTTCTCCCCCTCACGGCGTACTCGCACAAGGTTCTGTGCCTTTTTCTCTTCACCAACAGGAAGTATCATAATACCGCCATCAGCTAGCTGTTCAAGCAAACTTTGTGGAATTTCTGGCCCCCCTGCTGCAACTAATATTCTATCAAAAGGTGCCATTTCTCGCCAGCCCATTGTTCCGTCTGATAATGATACTCTAATATTCACCATACCTAAAGACTCAAAACGTTGCTTAGTAGAAGCGTAAAGTTCAGGTATTCTTTCAACCGTAAAAACAACCGCACCAAGTGCATGCAATACCGCCGATTGATACCCCGACCCCGTGCCAACTTCAAGCACCGACATTCCTTTTGATATTTCCAAGCATTGCGTCATTAAAGCTACTGTATAAGGCTGCGAAATTGTTTGCCCATAGCCAATAGGCATTGGTCTATCAGAATACGCATCATGTGCTAAAGCCTCATCAACAAACAAATGCCTTTGCACTTTATTCATTGCCTGCAAAACGCTTGCATCTGAAATACCACGAGCCATAAGCTGCTTTTCAACCATTTGCCTACGTGCTATTCTATATTTGTCATTACCTTGTGGCATAAAATACTCATAATATAAATTTTTGGAATTAAATAATGTACACTTACCCCATTTGAGCAGTATTTTAGCAATATATATTTTTCTTAGAGCTTTGGCAAGGCTTGACTTATAGGAAAAAATAAGACATTCTAGACTTAGTCAAGAAATCGTTTTAAACCAAAGTTATAACTTGGAGGTTTTTATGATTACTGTTTCAGGAATTATGTCGTCACCTGTGTTTTCTCTTTATAAAGAAGATACCCTGCTTGACGTAAGAAAGCTTATGGAATTTGCAAAAATTCGCCATATCCCTGTGATTGACGAAAATGAGGTTTTTCAAGGTATTGTAACTCACCGAGATTTACTAGCCTACACCATTTCAACTGTAGCTGGAATAAATAAAGACGAGCAAGAAAGCATTGATTCAGACATGCTTGTTGGTGATATTATGCGTTCTGACGTGCATTGTATTACCGCCGATACCTCGCTAAAAGTTGCTGCAAATATACTTGTAGAACATAAATACGGTTGTCTTCCCGTTTTAGAGGGCAAAAAATTAATCGGCATAATAACTGAAGCCGATTTCTTAAAATTTACTATTAATTTGCTTGAAGAATTTGAAGAATAAGCAAGCAATAAAGGCACAAAGAAGATGAGAATTGAAAATCCATACCGTAGAAAACAAAAAAACAAAAAAAAGCTTCGCTTATTAATTATACTTATACTTCTAATATTTCACGCAAATATATTCTATTTTCTATTTAAAGACTTCAAAGATCCTGTAATTGTGCTTACCCCTACCACCGAAGGCAAAACCAACTTAAAAACAATTTTTAACGCAAATATAACTGATGAATCTGGCATTGAAGAGCTTGTTATTAAAGCCTATAGAAACGATGAATCTGTGATATTAGTTGATGAAAAGTTTGAAACACCTCCAACCGACTATAACTTTGAATTTCAATTTTCAGATATAAAACTCCCTGATGGTGAATTTAATATCGAAATTACCGCATTTGATGCCTCCTTTGCTCGCCTTGGTTTAGGCAACAAAGAAACTATAAACTATGTATTCGATATGGATACAAGTGCCCCAAAAATTTCCGTTGTTTCTAACCCTGCAAATATTCGCCGTGGCGGTTCAGCTGCTATAAAGTATACTACTGATGCCGATGTAGTAGAAACTGGTATCAGATTTGAAGGCCACTTCTTCCCCGCCTTCAAAAATGAAGAAGGTGAATATATTTGCTTCTTCCCATTCCCATATTTTATGACTATTTCAAACTATGTGCCTGAAATTATGGCAATAGATGATGCAGGAAATGAAACCTCAAGCCGACTACTAATAAACCTAAATAACCGCGTTTTTATAGACGATGTTATCAAAATCGACGAAGCATTTCTAAAGAAAAGTGAAGATAAAATTATAGCTCTTTCTCCAATTGAAGAAGGAACTTTATTTGAAAAATATCAACTAATTAATAAGCAAGTTCGTAAAGAAAACCTTGCTCTATTTGAAGATATTACCGATGAAACCGCTGATGAGTTTTTATTTACCGAAAGCTTCCAAC
Organism: uncultured Desulfovibrionaceae bacterium; assembly: GCA_964369275.1. Taxonomy (GTDB): domain Bacteria; phylum Desulfobacterota; class Desulfovibrionia; order Desulfovibrionales; family Desulfovibrionaceae; genus CAYJAZ01. The sequence goes on along the minus strand of CAYJFV010000206.1, from coordinate 869 downwards.
GTCAACCAGGTGCAGCTTTACGAGGTGGCTTTGGCGATACTCGTATTTACATGTATAATGGTGAACAATTCGACTACCAATTCCATACCGGCCTCGACTACGCTTCCGTTGCTAAAGATATTGTGCGTGCAACAAACAAAGGTAAAGTAATTTTCACAGGAAATGTTGGCATATTCGGAAATGTTGTTATCGTTGACCACGGCATGAGTATTCATTCCCTATACGCTCACCTTACCGACTTCCACGTGCAAGTAGGCGATGAAGTAGAAAAAAATGGAGACCTAGGCACAACTGGTACAACAGGTATGGTGCTTGGCGACCACGTTCACTTCTCTATTCTAGTTGGTGGTATTCCTGTAAACCCAACCGAATGGATAGACGCAAATTGGCTAAAAAATAATATAACCTCTCGTATTAATTAACTTTTTATGTCTCCGGCGGCTAAAGGGCGGTCAAGCCCTACGGAACTAAGCCCCTTTAGAATCCCTAATACAAAATGAAAAAAGCGAAATATGATGAACTGCGTTCTTCTTATTTCGCTTTTTTCATTTTGGAGTAGCTATAAAATTAATTTGTTACATGAATTTTCGTGACTAAGGTGATTAGCGGAAGTTTGACTAGTAAATGGTAGTCGAGAGCTAAATTTAATATGTGCAACACTTGCTATAGCAAGTGAGCAAGTATGGAAATTTCATTAATAGTATTTCTCACTTGTGTAACAAGTGCTGAAAATGTTATATTAGAGCAACCTACCATTCCCTAGTCCAACTTCCATTAATCGCCTTAATCACGAAAATATATGCAAGAAATTAATTTTATGGTTATTTCCAAAAATATCAAAAGTAGATTTGTGCTATACGCAGTATAGT
>CAYJFV010000205.1:0-3546 GCA_964369275.1 uncultured Desulfovibrionaceae bacterium | reverse complement strand
TCATAATCATACCAACAGCAGCAGTAGTAGCTGGGCCTGAACCTGAAATAGCACCGAAGAATACACAAGCTAAAGCAGTAGAAATAGCTAGTCCACCGGGGGTAGGTCCAATCATTAATTCAGCTATTCGCACAAGCCGCTTCGACATACCCGAACTTTCCATTAAAGCACCCGCTAAAATAAAGGAAGGAACAGCCATAATAGGAAACGAGTTTACAGAAGTGTAAGCAATACGTACAATTACGCCTAAGTCTTGCCCCTTAGATACGAATACACATACCGCAGAAACAACTAAAGAAATGGAAATTGGTGCACCAAGTAGTAGCAAGCCACCAAAAACCGAGAACAACAACACAGCAGCATCAGCAGCACTCATTATTTAGCCCCCTTTTTTATCATTAATGGATCAAGTTCAGGGTGAGCAACAGCTTCAACCTCAACCTTATCAGGGTCTTCTAATTCTTGATGGAATACAAACTTCAAGATATTTACCTGAATAATACGAATTGTCATTAAAATAAAACTAATAGGGAAGATTAAATAAATTGCCCAAAGTTGCCAATTCAAACCTGGTGTTGAATATGGTCTTGCTTGTAATTGCCCAATAACATCAATGCTTTTATAAATAAATAAGCAGTTGAAAGCAACCCAAATAATGTCTGCTAATAACAGGCAAATTGTTTCAACAAATTTTGGTAAAAGCTTAAATTGCAGGGTAATTCTGTTATGTGCACCAATTCTTGCCGCATACGATGCACCAAAAAAAACAAACCATACAAAGGAAAACCTTGAAATTTCTTCACTCCAAGAAAGTGAAAAACCTAATTCCCTTGATATGATTTGTATAAAAATCATCGTAATAAAGAAAGCAAGTAATACTTGACACACATAACTTTCTACGTTGTCTAAAAAGTGTAAAATCTTTTTTCCCATAAACCTTTTCTCCATGTAAACGCCATTTTAATAAAGTATTGGTAAAACCTGTAACACTCTGAAACCTTGAAATATTAGATTGGATATTATGCTGTAGTAAACTCCTTTTTTCTTTGATACATACTATAAGAAGTATGTCTTACTCTGTTACTCTTATATAATAAATTGCCATATTTATAATCTTTTGTCAACATTATATGTCGACACTTTGAAGTTTTAGCTTAGAGTATCTTTATCAGTAGCTTTCCTTATATTTTACTTAAGTAACATTTAGAAAGTGATTTAGCTTTTTTAGATTATTTTTTAAAGTAAATTCATAAAAAAATTATGTACTGCACAGTAAATTCTTCTACAAAGTATGTTGCACTTAACACTAAGCATTTTGTTTATAACAAAATATAAAAAAATATAACTTTTTTTATAAGAATAATCCTACAATTTTAAAAAATAATAACAGCTCCTTACGGAACTGTTATTATTTTGGGAACTTTAATTTTGGGATTAAAGTTTTATGCTAATGTTACAATTCAAATACATTGAATTAGTTTTTACCTGCTGCTTCAGCAGCTTCTTCTGCGGCTTCTTCATCAATACGCATTTGGTAATAGTCTTGCACTTCTGGGAATCGACCACGCCCAGCGTGATTCCAGAAGTATTTTATAAAACCAATTAGCATTGCAATACCAATAATAACAATTGGTAGGCCTGCAAAAGTTTTTACCATTTTTAGGCCATCAATACCACCAGTTAATGTAAAGATAAGTGATGCACCACCAATTAGCACAGCCCAAATAACTTTTACAAAAACAGGAGCTTCGTTTTTAGTATCTTCAACATCGCCATCTCTCATAGAAAGTGAAGCAAGTGTAGTTACCATTGTATCTGCAAGTGTAATGAATGAAAGAGCAATAACAATTAAAGCTACTGGTTTTAATATAAATGCTAATGGTAGTAAGTCAAAAGCAGCTAGCATTAGAACTTGCATACCTTTTTCTTGGTATAGAGCGTAGAAATCAACGCCATTGAATTGTGCATCAAGCACTGTACCACCAAAGATGCTAAACCAAATAATACTAAATACTGCAGGAACAACCCAGTGCATTAAAACTGCTTCTCTGATAGTACGGCCATAACTTAGGCGAGCGTATAATAAGCCCATAAGTGGACCATAAGATAAGAAGTCTAACCACCAGAACATATTCCACCATTGTGGCCAGTTTTCACCGTCTTTGAATGGAGCTGTAACAAAAGTATCTTGTACAAAATAGTTGAAGTAAGAACCTACTGATTCAGTCATAAGGTTACAAATATACGCAGTTGGCCCAAGTAGGAAGAAGAACACCATAAGAACTAAGAAGATTTTTGCGTTCTTATCACTAAGCCATGCCACACCTTTATGAAGTCCACTAATAGAAGTAAGTGTGTAAGCTACTACAATAGTAACACAAATTGCAATAACGCTTGTATTTGTACCACCAATGCCAAATAGCATTTCAATACCTTCATCTAGTTGTAATAAGCCCCAACCTAAAGAACCAGCAACACCACCAATAAGAGCAAAAGCGGTTATTGTATCAATAATTGTTGCAAATCTTGGTTTAAGAGCTTTTTTACCCATAAGTAAATAAAAACCAGAGCTAACGTGTGGTGAAAGTTTTAAGTTGTATACTGCAAAAGCTAAAACAACACCAAATAACATATACATAGCATAAGGGGTGAATGTCCAGTGTAAGAAAGTAGTACGCATAGCCCATAAAATAGCTTCGTTACTTCCTGGTACTAAACCTAAACTTGGTGCAGGTTCAAAAGTAAATACTAATGGTTCAACAGCTGCCCAGAACATAATACCTGTTCCTATACCACCGCAAAGTGAAATAGCAAACCATTGCCAATAAGACATTGTAGGTTTTGCGTCCTCACCACCAATTTTAATAAGCCCAATTGGGTGAAATAAAATGGTAAGTAGAAATATAATAAATGCTGTTACCATGAAACAGATAATCCAGCCAAAATTTACCATTATGGTTTCAAACCAACCAGTTAATACATTAACAAATGTTACCGCATCAATAATCCCTACAATAATAAGAGATACAAAGATAACTAGCGGTGTAAAAAGAACTATTTTTCTTAAGTCTTTCATAAAACCCCCCAACAAAATTATAAAATCAATATAATTTGCAAAGTTACGTCATTTTTTACAAATTGTTTGAGCAACCAATTGACATTTTGAAAGACTTGATATAAACCACATATATCAATGACTTCAATATGAAAACATTGGTAGCCAATCGTTCAACATGCTTATACTAACTATTTCTCTGTATATTTTATCTCATCGCCAAATGTGAAAATAATTGAAAAAGTTTAAAAATATTTATATTTTTATATAAGCTGTTGAACCCCCAAAAACTCTTTTCTAAAATATATAATTATTACCCTAGAATAAGGCATGCACCTTATTCTAGGGTTTATTTATTACTCTGGGAAAGTAATTACGTATCTACCTGTGTTTTTAGCTGTTGGGTCATGGAAAGCATTGAATGCTTCATTGATATCTTCAAGCTTAATTTCTTTAATAACTAGGTTATCAAGGCTGTATTGACCATCTAA
>CAYJFV010000204.1:0-3562 GCA_964369275.1 uncultured Desulfovibrionaceae bacterium | reverse complement strand
AGGGTAGTTTAAAAGACCACGTAGGGCAATGTCTGAATTTTCTTTATTAGGTGTTTCACGCATGCGAAGTTGTATCCATACAGAACCAAGACCAAGCTTTTCTGCCTCTAATTGCATGAATATAGCAGATAATGAAGCTTCTTCTACCCATGTATCGCCAATAGTGCTATCGCCTAAAACTGCAATGGCAAGCGGTGCAGTTTTAAACGCTCCTACACTATGCGATTTATAGTTCACTAAAGATTGAATAACTTCCTTATCTTCAATACATACAAGCTCAACTTTTTTTCCGCCAAGCCCTGCTGGTGCTAAAAGCCCAGCCTTTAAAATGCTATCTACATTTTCTTTGCTTATTTCTTCATTAGTGAATTTACGTATAGAACGTCTTTGTTTTAATAAATCTAACATGGTAATATCCTTATAAATAAAATCTATACAAGTTCTTCAATTGACATATATTTATCAATTGCACTTTTTTCAAATTTTTCAACGCGTTCTTGTGCGTTTTTAGGGTTGTTTATAATAACTCGGCTAATAATTTCTTGTACAATTAACATAATAATTACAAGCGGTAAAACAGTTGGAAGCGACATACCAAATAGCTGAATGGTAAAAAGACATTTTGCCTTTTTAGCATAAGGAAATACTTCATCAGTAAAGAGGATAATAGGTATATTCAGCTTTTCAAACTTTTTAATTTGTTGAATAGTTTTTGTAGGATACCTTGGAATTGCAAATACTATAGCACAGCTATTTTCTGGGTTTTCATTCACTAAATTATAGTTAGCAAATGAATTTTCTAAAATTGGGTAAACGCCATCTGTATACTTTTCAAGCTCATACACGGTAGATTCAACTAATGCCTTAGACCATTGATAACCAGTAACAAAAACTTTTTCGCTTCTTTCAATTAAATCAGCAGCTTCTAGGATAGCATTTGTATCTCTTTGTGCATAAGTAGTAGGAATAAGAGTTAATGCTTCAAGCATTGATTCAAACACTTCATCACCATGTTGTGTAACATTTTTTAGCTGATCAAGCGAAGAAAGATGATTTAACGCATTATTCTGTATGTTTTGCTGAAATTCATTGAAACCAGAATACCCTAAAGCTATAACGAAACGTGTTATTGTTGCATTACTTACACCTGTGGCTTTAGCTAATTCAACCGAAGTCATAAAGGCAACTTCAGTAGTAGACTTTAATATATAACTAGCTAATATTTGGTGCTTTTTAGATAACTTGGGGTAGGTATCTAGTATATTTTGTAAAATATTATCCATAAATCTCCTAAGTTTGTTATAGGGTACAAATTTTTTATGTAAATGTCAACTGGTAGTACAAAATTTCACAAATTTGTAAAAGAATTACAATAAGCTAAGAATAAAGCGGATTTAACAAAAATTAATTTTCAAAAATAATGGAAAATGAAACTTTATTTTTTCTATCTATTGACAAGGGCTTTATAACGTGATATCCGTATAATACTGTAAAAATATTTTTGTAATTCAAAAAAAATGAAAATATATTTTTATAATTTGTTTTTGTTTATAAAATTATCTGGGAATTGTAATGAGAATTGATAAAGACTTACTTGGTGAATTAGAAATACCTGATGATGTTTATTACGGTGTACAAACGCTTCGTACATTGCAATTATTTACACCATCAAAAGAAATAATATCTGCTTTTCCTGAATTTATTTTTGCTATGGGTGCAATTAAAAAAAGTTGTGCTATAGTGAATAATGAAATTGGCTTACTGCTTGATGATGAAAAAGATGCAATTGTACAAGCGTGTGATGAACTTATTGAAGGAAAATTCAATAAAGATTTATGTTTAGATATGCTAAGTGGTAATGATTTTGCACCTATACACATGAATTTTAATGAAGTTATTGCAACTCGTGCAAATGAAATTCTTACAGGTAAGAAAGATAATACACGTATTTTAGCTAATACGCATGTGAATATGGGGCAATCTACCTGCGATTCTACATATTCTGCGGCTCGTTTTGCTTTGTATTTTGAGCTAAAAAAAGTAATAAAAGCTATTGAACATTTGGCTGATGGTTACAAAAAGCAATCTGAAAAATATAAAGATGCAGTAAAAATTTCACATACTTGCTTTCAAGATGCCGCACCAATAAATATGGGGCAGTTTTATAGTGCCCCTGTAAGCTTTATTGAGCGTCAAATTGAAAAAATAAACGATATACTTGTTGAATGTGCCGAGCATGCAATTGGTTATACCGTTATTGGTACAGGCTTAGGCTCATACCATGGGTTCCATGAAAGAATTAATGAAGTGTTGAAAAAAGAATTAGATATTCCAGTGTATCACACTAAAAACCCTTTCGATTTACTGCAACACTCTGACTTCTTTTTAAGGGCTCAAAGCATAATGAAGTCAACAATAACAGGTGTTTCAAAAATGGCACGCGATATTCGTGTAATGTCTAGCGGGCCTTTAGCGGGCTTTGCTGAAATTACAATAAAGCCTGTTCAAAATGGGTCATCTTTCTTTCCTGGGAAGGTAAATCCATCATTAGCAGAGCTTGTAAATATTGCGTGTTATCAAGTGTGTGGATATTCAGTAAGTGTAGATATGGCTGTTGAAGCGGGTGAGTTAGATGTTTCGCCATGGTACCCTGTATTTACAGTAAATACATTAAATTCAGCACGCATTATCTATAATACTGTTATGGCTTTTTCAGAAAAATGTGTACACACTTTGGAAGTAAATGTTGAAGAAAACCATAAAAAAGCTGAAATGTCTTTAGGTATGGCAGTTGTGCCTTCAGCACTATTTGGTTATAAAACTGCTACTGATGTAGCCTTGTATGCTTCAAAAAATTCTATTTCAATAAAGCAAGCTTTAGTTGATATGGACTTACTAAATAAAGACGAAGCAGAAGAATTAGCAAACCCATTAATGCTTACTAAGGTAGAGGAAAGTTCAAAATTATTTTATGAACGTGCCATTACCCAAGAAAGGTATTAATAAAAAATAAAACAATAAAATACATATAGGAGTTATTTATGTTTTCACCAAAATTAGACTGGGCTAAAGAGTGGCTCAAAACTACAAAAAGCTGTTACATCAATGGCGAATGGGTAATGGCTAGCGGAAATGAGCTTGAATCTTACAACCCAGCAACTGGTGCTGTTAATGGTAAAATTAAAGGTGCAAGCGAAGCAGATGTTAACAATGCAGTTTTAGCTGCTCGTGAAGCATTTGATAATGGCCCTTGGAGTACAATGGCTCTTCGTGAAAGAGGCGATTTAATGCGTAAACTTGCTAAAATTTTACGCGATAACATTGAAGAAATTGCTACTTTAGAAACTTTAGATAATGGTAAACTTTTCACTGAATCTTTAGAAGATATTGAAAACATTGCTACTTTCTTCGATTACTATTCAGGTTGGGTTGATAAATATTATGGCGATGTAAACCCAGTTTCAGGTAACTTCTTCTCATATACATTACGTGAACCAATTGGTGTTTGTGGTCAAATTATTCCTTGGAACTACCCAATGGATATGGCTGGTTACAAATTAGG
>CAYJFV010000203.1:0-3575 GCA_964369275.1 uncultured Desulfovibrionaceae bacterium | reverse complement strand
GTGGAAGGCTACGGTTAGGAAGTTGTACTGTTTCGTAAGCAATACCAGTTACTTTTTTAGCAAGAAGAGCTTCTGTAAGATCTTTTTCAGCTGCAAGGTGAAGATATGTGTAAAGCACAAGACCTTCGCGGAAGAAATCGTATTCTTCTTTTAATGGTTCTTTAACTTTAACAACCATGTCGCCTGACCATGCTTCAGCAGCTGTAGCAACAATTTTAGCACCAGCAGCAACATAATCGTCGTCGCTAATACCAATAGCTGTACCAGCATCTTTTTGTACTAGTACTTGGTGGCCACCATCTACAAGTGCTTTAACGCCAGCAGGTGTAATACCAACACGGAATTCTAAAGTTTTAATTTCTTTTGGAACGCTTACTAACATAATTCTGTTTCTCCTTAATTTTAAACTTAAATTATTTAAGTTCTAAGTTCTATTCGCTTTTATAAGCATATATCTGTTAGCAAATTTCGTTCCAAAAAACACAAGGAAAATACATCAACTATAAATATCTATTTTTATTTATTTTTTCACAAGCTTCTTGCTTCAAATTCTTTCTTAGCTTCATAAGCATGCTCAAAAAAAATAAAACAATGCAAAAACAACTTACAGCTTGCATTTATTACACATAACTACCTAATTTGACAGCCTAATTCCAAATGATTGAGCTTTACGCACCACGCTTGATTGGCTAATGCCTAGCCTTTTCGCTGCTTTATAACTGCTACCCTCTTGAATAAGAGCGTCTTTTATCATTGATTTTTCTAAATCAGCCACAGCTTCATTCAAGTTTTTATTGTTCAAAGAAATTTTTACTTCTTCATTGCCTTCTTCTTGTTCTGTAAATTTGAAGTGCTTCATATCTTCAACTCTTATTATACTTCCCTCTGTCATAGCCGCTAAATACTCTACAACCCCGCGAAGTTCACGAACGTTACCCTGCCAAGTATGGCCCGACATCGCAAGTAGTGCTTTTTTATGGAAAGTTTTCACAGTGCCTAGCCTTTGGCATGCTTCGCGTAAAAACAAATTCGCTAAAAGTGGCACGTCTTCAAATCTTTCACGCAAAGGCGGAATATTTACATTTAGAATTTTTAATCTATAAAATAAGTCTTTTCTAAATGTACCTTCTTTCACCAACTCATCTAAAGGTCTATTTGTTGCGGCAATTATACGCACATCAACCTTAACTGGTGCTTTTCCACCTACTTTGTGAAAGCTATAATTATCAAGCACTTGTAGTAGTTTTGATTGCGATGCAAGCGGAAGCTCGCCTATTTCATCAAGAAATAAAGTACCCCCGTCAGCAAGTTCAAAATAGCCCTTTTTACCCCCTGGTTCTGCACCAGTAAAAGCACCTTTTTCATAGCCAAACAGCTCTGAGTCGATTAAAGTTTCAGGAATACCACCACAGTTTACATGAACTACTTGCTTGTCTTTTCTTTGGCTATTATCATGTATAAATGAAGCGGCAAGCGTTTTTCCTGTTCCTGTTTCACCCATAAGCAATACAGGTTGTGTGGCTTTAGCAGCTTTTTTTAATTGCGAAAGCACACCTGCAAATACAGAGCTTTCACCAACAAACATACCTATTTCACGCAGGCCTGATTCTTTACTAATTGACTGTAGCTCAGATTCAATAAGCGAATTTTGAATTTTCTCTAGTTCCGTTAAATCTCTAATTACAGCAACAACACTTCTCACATTACCATTTTCATCAAGAATGGGCGTACTTGTATTTAAACATCTTTTGTCATTCATATAGTCATCAAACTGGGTTACAGCTTTTTTTGACTCTAAAGCATCTAAAGTAACACAGCTTTTGAATTTCCCTTTAAGCATTGGTTCGGTTACATGCTTGCCCATAACATCTTTTGCTCTAATATTTGCAATTCGCTTTAAAGCTTTATTAACATGCCTTGTTATCCCATTGCCATCAATAATCCAAACACCATCATGGATAGAATCAAGCACAATTTGAAGTTCATTTAGTACAAGCTCATAGTTAGCCTCTTCAAATTTTTCCGATAATTCAGTATATTGAATTTCTGTCCAAACAAAAATATAATATTTTTTTGATGTATCTAAGCCAAGTTCGTCATTATTCAATAATCGACAAAAAAGATTAAACTTCCTTTTATTCAATACAAATACTTGGCATTCTTCTTGTAAATTCTCGCCATGAACATTACACTTCAAATCAGTAAATTGAAGACCTAATTCCGACATCAACTTAAATACTGAAACACCATGAATATTCTTATTTTTTATAGACCTAACACTTTCAAAAAATGCTATACAGTTTTTAGTGTATGCCTCAATTATGCCTTCCTCTGTTGAAAAAATGCACGAGTATAAACCCTCAGGCACGCAGTCTAAATAGTTTTGGAATGGATTTTTAATTTCTTTTTTTCTCATAGATATCGACTTTAGCTAATATATTGTTATTATTGTTATTCTCTTTTAAAGTAAGTAAAAAATGCATTATTTTTTAAAATAACTCTTCTAGTGAGTTACTTTTGCATTATTTCATTTTTTTTGCAAGTGTTAAATTTTAATTATCTGTTTAGACAAAAAAGCCTTTACTATGGCTATTTTATCACATATTAAAATTTCTTATCTAAAGCAAAATATAAATCTTAATGTTTCATTTGTAATTTTTAGAACACCTTGACCTAATAAAAGAATAAAACTATCATGATTATAACTTTTTCAGGAGTATATTTATGACAGTATGTACAAGATGTAATGGAATGAAAAGAATACCATGTGGATTTTGCTATGATGGACAAACCATGCTAGAATGTATGGCTTGCGATGAATATGGAAATATTTTACTTGATGATGGAAGTAAAATGCCATGCCTACGGTGTAAGAGTACTAAAAAATATTATCCTCCTTCTTGTGCTAATTGTGACAATTCTGCACCCTGCCCCGACTGCAATAAGCCCCTTCAATACGAGCTTAAACCTTGACTATAAGCCATTTTTAGTATATCATGAATTTAACTTAATTTATACTATAATGGAGTAATTAATATGACACATTGTCCAACTTGCGATGGTTATGGGCTTATATCTTGCGGCGTATGCTGGGGCGGGCTTAAGCAAATTCGCTGTAAAACCTGTAATGGTATTGGATACCTTCTAAACGAAGGTTCTGAACATGTAATATGCCCAGATTGCGAAGGAAAAAAGAAATACACACCGCATTCATGCCCAAAATGTGGTAACGCTGCTACTTGCCCTGATTGCGGTGGTGAATATACACGCGAAACAGATAAAGAAGAAACTTTATCAGTTGCACCAAGTTCAAAACACGTAACAGACGTTACTTTCCCACCAGATTATACAAAAACTCGTCATTAATTTCTCATAAAAAACAATTTATAAAAGGCAGTTTAGTTACTGCCTTTTATTTTTTAATAACATAAAAAAAGCCCCAATCCGAAGATTGGGGCTTAACTACTAGTTATTTATATGCTTAGACTATTTAAAGTTTTTAGCATCTAAGTGTTCGTATTTTGGTAAGTAACGTTTTGGAAGTGATAGAGCATCACGACGGAAAGGAGGAGCTA
>CAYJFV010000202.1:0-3623 GCA_964369275.1 uncultured Desulfovibrionaceae bacterium | reverse complement strand
TAGTTGAACAAGAATATAAAAGCCGTTCACAAAAAAAGCGTGAAAGTACCGCTATGCAAGACAAGGGCGATGAACTTTTAAAGTTTTCAAAAGCAACCTTAGAAGAAATGCAAGTGCATGAGGATATAATAAAAGCATTAGCCGATTATAAAAAAATGACAACGCACGAAGCTAAAAGAAGGCAAATGCAATATATTGGGCGTTTATTAAGGGAATACCCCGTCAGTTTTTAATTTTTACAAATTTTTTAAATAAAGAAAACTTGCTTTTTTCAAAACAAGTTTTCTTTTTTTATTTAATTATCTTTTTTAAATTGAACTAAATAGCTAAGCATTTTTCTTTTAATTCTTCAAGGCTTCCAGAATTATCTATTACAATATCGGCTAGCTTTTCTTTTTCGCTTTGTGGTAATTGCCAAGAGCTTAAAATTTCGGCTCGCTCAGAGTCGATATTTCGCGACTTTAACCTGCTAGCGTATGCTTGTGGGCTTAAAGTGACGCAAATGACCTTATATTGATTTTTAGCGTTAAAACTAAGGTTTTTAGACTCGAAAAACACAGGAATTTCAGCAAAAGCTTTTTCAAGTCCTTTTTCTTCACACATTTTGAAAAAGTTTAACATTTCTTGTTCAACAAGAGGGTGAATTATTTTTTCTACCTTTTCCTTGCTTTCAGGATTTTGCAAAAGTTCAAAAAGAACATTTTTATTCACTGCTTCATCTTGTGGAATTAATGCTTCACCAAAAACTCGGCGAAGTAAAAAAGTGCCTGCTCCATTTTTTGAATAAAGTTCTTTTACATATTCATCGGCACTAAAAGTTGGGTAGCCTAATTCTTTAAATGTATTAAGTACGGTAGACTTACCTGATACTAAATTACCAGTAATTATATACTTTTCAGTTTTTCTTTGAAGTTTTTCTATAACTTCTTTCATATCATCAGGCACAGGGCAAGTTATATTAATCTCTTCACCTGTAAGTGGTTGAATAAATGCAATTTTCCACGCATGTAGCATTTGCCTTTTAGCTATTCCTTTAAAGGCTTGTGGAATTTCTTTATTTATTTTAGCAAAGTACACTTTGTCGCCAAAAAGCGGGTAGCCCTCGTGTGATAAGTGAACACGTATTTGGTGAGTTCTTCCTGTATGAATTTTTACAGCTAATAAAGCATAATTTCTTTCATAGTCTATAGTAAGTGCTTTATATTCTGTATAGGCATTACGCCCGTTTTTCTTAACAGCCATTTTAGTTTTATTGCTTTCATGGCGGCCAATATTATGTTCGATAACGCCCTCTTTAGGGGGGATATTATGCACAAGTGCTAGGTATTCTTTATGCACTTCACGAAATTCAAATAGTTCTGCCATTTCTCGCCTTGCTTTATCGTGCAGGGCAATTACCAAAATTCCGCTTGTGTCTTTATCAATTCTATGCACTATACCAGGTCTATCGCCTTCCATTTCTTTTAGGCTTGGAAAGTGTGAAAGAAGAATATGAACTAGCGTTCCCTCAAGTTGTGAGCTTGCAGGGTGTACTGTAAGATTTGGTGGCTTGTTTATTATTACATAGTCATCGTCTTGATATAATATATCAAGCACGCCCTCTTCTGCTACAAGTTCATTGCTTACTTCTTGGGCTGTGTATGTAACTTCATCATTCTTGCGTAGCTTATAGTCTTTTTTAGACTTTTCGCCATTAACAAGACAAAGCCCGCACTCAATTGCCTTAGCGGCTTGAGCACGGGAAATATCTGCTTGTTCAGCAAGAAAAGCGTCTAAACGAATTTTATCTTGTGGTTTAATGTGTTCACAAGAAAAAGTTTGTATTTCAATAGTTTGAGTCAAGGTATTTTATATGCCTTTTAGTCTTTGAAAGGTGACATTGCTCTTAGGTTTTCAACTATTTTTGGCATTACTTCTGCTACTTTCTTTACCTCTTCTTCAGTTGTATAACGAGATAGCGAAAAGCGTAATGAACCGTGTGCATAAGTATATGGAACACCCATAGCTCTTAATACGTGTGATGGCTCTAATGAACCAGAAGTACATGCAGAACCAGAGCTTGCACAAATATTGTACGCATTTAGCATAAGAAGCAAAGCTTCACCTTCAACATTCTTAAAAGAAATGTTTGTGGTGTTTGGTAAACGGTTATTAATGTCACCATTTACTTTAGATAGTGAAATGTTTTGCTGTAGTGAAGTTTCAAGCATATCACGAAGCTTAGCAGTTTTTTCTACGCCGTTTTGTAAATAGCTTTGTGCTAGTTCGCAAGCTTTACCTAAGCCTACAATGTATGGCACGTTTTCTGTGCCTGCTCTTCTACCGTCTTCTTGATGTCCGCCTACCAGAAAAGGTCTAAAGCGTGTGCCTTTGCGAACATACATAACACCTACACCCTTAGGAGCGTGAATTTTATGCCCAGACATTGCAAGAAAATCAATAGGAAGTTTTTGTAAGTCTACAACAACCTTACCAATTGCAGGAACTGCATCAACGTGAAGTAAAACATCATAAGACTTTACTAATTGTGCTATTTTTTCCATTGGGAAAATAGTACCTGTTTCATTGTTGGCATACATAATTGAAACAAGTGCAATATTCTAAGTGGTTTATATCTATTTGACCATTTTCATCTACTTCAAGATATATTGTTTTTTTACCATTAGATTCAGCAATTTGTGCAACATTTAAAACAGCAGAATGTTCAACCTTTGTTGTGATGAATATTTTCTTCTCAGGTTGAGTAGCAAATGCTGTATAAATTGCAGTATTATCGCTTTCAGTTCCACAAGCATTGAAGATAATTTCATCTTCACTTGCGTTTAAAATGCTTGCAACTTGCTGACGAGCAAAATCAATATTATTTTTAATTTGTCAACCAAAAGAATACATAGCTGATGCGTTACCGTAGTAATCGGTAAGGTATGGCATCATTGCATCTAATACTTCAGGGGCAACTTTAGTGGTTGCGTTATTATCAAGATAAATTGGGTCTTTAATAAGCATTATGCCTCCACAACTTCAATAGCTGGTTCAACTTGTTCGCGTAAAGTTTTTTCAATAAAGTTTTTAAGTGTTAAGTGAGAAGCACGGCATGAAGAACATTTACCGCGTAGTGCTACAACAACTTTTAGCCCGTCAACATCAATTAATTCAATATCGCCACCGTCTTGAATAAGGCGTGGTCTGATATCACTTTCAATTGCAGCTAAAACTTTTTGCATACGTTGAATATTTGTCATGCTACTTTTTTGAATTGGCTTTAGTTCTTGCATTACAGGTTTACCTTGTTCATTTGCAAGAATTTCTTCAATTTTAGCTTTACATTTTCCGCATGCTCCACCGGCTTTAGTGAAGTTTGTAATTTCTTTTACTGTTTGTAAACCGTTTTGGCTAACAGCTTCTCGGATTTGGTTTTCTGTAATACCAAAGCATTTACATACTAAAGCACTATGGTCATCGATATGTTCAATAGGGTCTAAACCTCTGAAATTTCTAATTGCTGCTTCAAGAGCTTCTTCACCCATAACAGAACAATGCATTTTTTCAGCAGGTAACCCACCTAAATATTCCGCAAATTCTTTATTTGTTACTTTTTCAGCAGCGTCTACTTTCATACCAAT
>CAYJFV010000201.1:0-3630 GCA_964369275.1 uncultured Desulfovibrionaceae bacterium | reverse complement strand
CATTTTATTCAACATTTCAATATAATGTAAGCCTGAACTTGGCGGAGTATCTCGCCCATCCATAAAAGCATGCACATAAGCAGGTATGTTATTTTTATTAGCTAATTCTAGTAAAGCCTCTAAGTGTGCTATATGCGAATGTACGCCTGCATCAGAAAGTAAACCCATAAAGTGGACTCTACCATTTTTTTCTTTTACCTTTTCTAAAAGTTCGCAAATAGCAGGGTTTGTATAAAATGTTCCGTCTTCAATTGCTACATCAATCTTAGTCATATCTTGGTAAACAATGCTACCTGCACCTATATTTAAATGCCCAACTTCTGAATTACCCATATAACCAACAGGTAAGCCAACAGCACGCCCAGCAGCCTCAATTTGCATTGTTTCAGGCAATTCTAATAATCTTTGCAAAGTAGGTGCATTAGCTATTGTAATAGCGTTACCTTGGTATAAACTAGCTTTATCGGCTTTAGGAGCAATTCCAAATCCATCAAGTATAAGTAGCAAAGTTTTTTTCATTTTTCCCCCAAAACAATAAAGTTGTGTGAATATTATTAGTTGAAATACCTATAAATGTAAATAAAAAAATCGGAGCATATAGCCCCGATTTTAATTTTATAACATAATACAAACTAAGCTATATTAGCGACGGTCGCCAAATAAACGAAGTAACATTAAGAATAAGTTAATAAAGTCTAAGTAAAGTGATAAAGCACCTAAAATAGCACCACGGCGAATAGCTACAGCATCATCTAAAGGAGCATCTTCACCCATTTGGCGAATCTTTTGGTTGTCATAAGCTGTTAAACCAGCAAATACTACAACACCAACAGCACTAATTACAAATTCCATAGCAGAGCTTTTTAAGAAAAAGTTTACTATTGAAGCTATAATAATACCAATAAGCCCCATCATCATAAATGAGCCCATTGCTGTTAAATCTTTCTTTGTTGTTATGCCATACACAGCCATTGCACCAAACATTAATGCTGTAATTACAAAGGTTGAAACAATTGAAGCACCTGTGTAAATAAGTAATACTGGGGCTAGCATTGCACCATTTAATGTTGCATACAATAAAAAGAAACCAGTTGCCGCACTAGCTGATAAGGTAGAAATGCGTGAAGTTAAGAAAAATACTAAACCAATTGTTGCAATAGCTAGTACAATAAAACCACCACCAGAAACAACTGTCATCAATAAGGCAGGAACAGTTGAAACTAAATAAGCAGCAACAGCAGTAACTAATAAGCCAGCAAACATCCATGTATATACTTGACTCATAAATACGCCAGCACGTGACATACTAAGGCTACGTTGTTGACTTTGTTGTTGATCCATCAGAATCTCCTTAATTTTTTGTGTTAATATATATAGAATAATCTATACAGTTCAAAATATATACATTTATTATGATATAGTCAAGAATAAGCAAATTAAAATAATTTTTGTCGATTTTATTTACTTGCAATAATCTTTAGTTAGATATAAAATCATTTTTTTTTGGATAAGGCATAGATTTTATTAATGTATTACAGTAAAAGAGAATACTATGAAGTTTGCAAAAATGCACGGTGCTGGGAATGATTATGTGTATATAAATGGTTTTGAAACTACTGTTTCAGATCCTGCACATATAGCACAAATTGTTAGTGATAGGCATAAAGGAATAGGTTCTGATGGGCTTGTTCTAATTTTACCACCAGAAAAATCTGAAAAAGCTTAATAGCGATGGTTCAGAAGCACAAATGTGCGGTAATGCCATTCGTTGTGTTGGTAAATATGCGTATGAAAACAATTTGGTAGATACAACAAATTTTTATGTTGAAACTATGTCTGGCGATAAAGGTTTAGAACTCTTTTTAAAAGATAATAAAGTTGAGCTTGTAAATGTTGATATGGGAACACCGTATTGGCTTTCAAAAGAAATTCCTGTTGCGGTTGAAAGTGAAGAGTGTTTAAACCAAACTCTTGTAGCTGATGGTGTTGAATATACAGTATCTTGTGTTTCAGTTGGTAATCCGCACGCAATTATTTTTGTTGATGATGTTGAAAGCCTTGACCTTGAAAAAATTGGGCCTCCGCTTGAAAATCATTCCTTATTTCCTGAAAGAATTAATACTGAATTTGTGCAAATTATTGATAATCAAACTGTGCGTATGCGTGTTTGGGAACGTGGCTCTGGCGAAACAGAAGCTTGCGGAACAGGTGCTTGTGCTACAGCTTTAGTGTGTGCAAAACTTGGTAAAACTGGCCGTAAAGTTTTAGTAAAATTAAACGGCGGTGATTTAGAAATTGAATGGCGTGAAAACGACCATATTTTTATGAAAGGCGAAGCATGCCTAGTATTTGAAGGAGAGTTCTATGATAATTAACGATTTTTACACCAACCTACCAGCTTCTTACCTCTTTTCTGATATTGCAAAAAGAGTAAAAGAATTTAAAGAAAATAACCCACAAGCTGAAGTTATAAGCCTTGGTATTGGTGATGTAACTCAAGGTTTAGCACCATCAGTTATTAAAGCTTTACATGCTGCGGTTGATGAAATGGCTAATCCTGAAACTTTTCGAGGTTATGGCCCAGAACAAGGCTACCAATTCTTGCGTGATGCTATTGCAAAAAACGAATATACCGACCGTGGTTTAAATATTTCTGCTGAGGATATTTTTGTAAGCGATGGTGCTAAAAGTGATACTGGCAACTTCCAAGAACTATTTTCAGCAAAAACTAAAATTGCCGTAACTGACCCTGTATACCCTGTTTATGTTGATTCTAATGCAATGAGCGGAAGAAATGGTAGTTGGAATGGGGCTCAGTGGGATAATTTAATCTATTTACCTTGCACAAAAGAAAATAACTTCTCACCTGCATTGCCAACTCAAAAACCAGATGTTATTTATCTATGCTTTCCAAATAACCCAACTGGTAGCGTAATTTCTAAAGATGAATTGAAAAAATGGGTAGACTATGCACGTGCAAATAAATCTATTATTATGTACGACTCTGCTTATGAATCATACATTCAAGACCCTAATTTACCTCGTTCAATTTATGAAATTGAAGGTGCACAAGAATGTGCAATTGAATTTCGTTCTTTCTCTAAAAACGCTGGCTTTACTGGCCTACGCTGTGGGTATATAGTTATTCCTGCTACCGTAAAAGGATACGATGAAAATGGTAACGAATACCTAGTACGTAACCTTTGGAACCGCCGTCAAACAACTAAATTCAATGGCTGTCCATACATTGTTCAACGTGCCGCTGAAGCTATTTATAGCGAAGAAGGTAAAAAAGAAACTAAAGCTATGGTTGCACAATACATGCAAAGTGCTAAAAAAATTCTAACTACCCTAAAAGATATGGGCTTAGAAGTATACGGCGGTGAGCATGCACCATATATTTGGATTAAAACACCAAACAATGCACCTTCTTGGGACTTTTTCCAAATGCTACTAGATAAAGCTAATATTGTTTCTACTCCAGGCGTAGGCTTTGGGCTAAGCGGTGAAGGATACGTAAGACTAACAGCTTTCGCTACCCCTAAAAATGTAGATGAAGCTTTACGCAGGTTAGCAGAAGTTCTAAAATAAATTTTTTGGGGGATTAGGGAAACCATGTTTTTGAAAAAA
>CAYJFV010000200.1:1654-3653 GCA_964369275.1 uncultured Desulfovibrionaceae bacterium | reverse complement strand
ACATGGCTTTTACATCAAGTAGACTTGGTGGGCCGCAAATTTTCTTGAAAGATTTGGAAAAGGGTACAAGTAAACGCGTAAGTATGAAAGGTAGCTATAATACAGAAGCTTCTTTGAGTCCTGATGGTACTTTAGTTGCTTTTACTCGCCTTACAGATAATGGGCATAGAATTTTTGTGCAAGATTTAGTTACAGGGCAAGAAAAACAGGTAACTTTTGGACCTGGGCGTGATGAACACCCATCTTTTGCACCAGATAGCTACTTTTTAGCTTTTACGTCTACTCGTTCAGGTAAATCTCAAATTTATTTAACAACTAGACATGGTGGCGATGCGAAGCGTGTTCCAACAGGCGAGGGTGAAGTTTCTTTTCCACGTTGGGGCGTTATTCCTGAATAAATTTTATAGGTATTTAGTATGAGCAAAAATAAGAATATAAAGCATTTTTTATCCTCTGAAATAGATAATGCAAAAGCAGATGCGGCAAAATTCCATGTTATTCCAGTTCCTTTTGAGCATTCAGTTTCTTATGGTACAGGTACAGGGCAAGGGCCTTTAGCTATACTAGAAGCCTCTGATCAGCTTGAATTGTATGATGCGTATACAAATTCATACCCAGCGAATAATGGTATTCATACACAAAAGGCTATACAGGCGAAAAGTCCTGTGAAAATGGTTGCAAAGTTACATAAAGCAACAAAATTTGCTTTGAAAAACAATGCTATACCTGTAATTCTTGGTGGTGAACATTCAGTAAGTTTTGGTACTTTTAAAGCTTTGAAAGAAAAATATGGTACTTTTGGTATTCTACATATTGATGCACATGCAGATTTACGCCACGCGTATGAGGGTTCAATCTATAGCCATGCTTCTGTTATGAAAAGAGCTGTAGAACTTGAAATTCCTTTGGTTCAGTTTGGTACTCGTGCGTATTGCGAAGAAGAAAAGAAAACTCGTGAAGAGTATAATATAGTTGCGTATGATGCACATGAATTTATAAATACAGCAAGCTTTGTGCCGTCATCTTGTAAAAAAGCTAGTGATATCTTACCTGCTGATTTTCCGAATGATGTTTATATTTCTTTTGATGTAGACGGGCTTGACCCCTCAATTATTCCTGATACTGGAACTCCTGTTCCTGGTGGGCTTTTGTGGTATCAAAGCTTAGAGTTAATAAAGCATTGCATTAAAGGCAGAAATGTTATTGGTTTTGATGTTGTTGAACTAGCCCCAACAAAAAATTCTCAAGTTTCAGATTTTGCAAGTGCTAATTTAGTGTACAAACTTATGGGTTTGTCTAACTAAATAATGTTTTACCAAACTAATAACATTTTATCTGGATAATAGTATTTTAAACTAGCTGTATTTCATTGCCATCATAAAAATTAATGTTTTGTGATGAAATTGAATGTTCTTTGTAAAATGAACTTTTACTTAGCATTAAATAGCCCTTTGATTGTATAGGTACTTTAAAAGTATAATATTTTGCGTTTGATATATTATTTTCTTCTAAAAGTTTTTTAAAGCAAAGCTCTAGGGCTTTGCTTTGTACTATTTGCCCAAGGGCTTTGTGATGAACCCCCGCAATTACTTTTGCGTAAAACTCTTCTTCTGGGGCTACACCAATACGAATTACTGGTATATTAGCTTGCCACAATAAGAATAAAGCTTGTGCAAGTAAAGAAATAGTTGCTTCCATTTCCCACGCAGTATGAATTTTTTCTTTGTACATTGTGGCTAATTTTGTGCCTTCTACTACTAAACAAGGGTATAGACGAACAAAATCTGGTTTTAATTCAATAGTTTTTTGAATGTCGTTTAAAAAATCTAAAGGTGTTTGAGCGGGTAAATTTGGCATAAGCTGAATACCAAGTTTATAACCATGCTTTTTTACATCTTTACAAGCAGTAAGGGCGGTATCAGCTGTATAACCGCGGTTTGCAAGTAAAAGAGCAGGGTTTGAAAAAGATTGAATACCAAGTTCAATGGTATCAATTCCA
>CAYJFV010000200.1:0-1644 GCA_964369275.1 uncultured Desulfovibrionaceae bacterium | reverse complement strand
TTTTAAGTAGGTTAAAGAATGGTAAAATTCTTTTTCAGGCAGGGCAGAAAATGTGCCGCCATAAAAGGCTAATTCGCAATTCTTTGATATATCCTTGTAATATAGGGCTTTTTGTTTAGCTTCTTCAAGTAAACTTTGAAGGCTAGAAAAAGAGGGCTGTGTGGTTTGTTTATTGCCAGTTTGTAAAGATTGGTTGCAAAAAACGCAAATTTGCGGGCATGCCCAAAAAGGTAAAAATAAAGATATGATAGAAATATTTTCTTTCATATTATTCAAAATTTTGTAAGAAGAAATAATTTTTTTAGGCATTTTTGTAAGTACTTTGAAAGTATGAGCTATTATTTATCAGTGTTTTGTTAGTATTTTAATAAACTTATTTAATTTGTTGACTTAGTGTAAAAAATGAATTATATTTAATCAAAGTGTACTTGTGTAGTATTAACTTTAAATAAAAATTTTGTCTAGTAAAAGGTATTACTTATGGCAGATTGTCTGTTTTGTAAAATAATTCAAGGTGATATACCATCAGCAAAGCTTTATGAGAATGATAAAGTATATGCATTTTTAGATATTGCCCCATTAAATAAAGGGCATGCACTAGTAATACCAAAGTTCCACAGTGAAACTATTTTAGACTTGCCTTTAGAATATGCGGTTGACTTATTAGATGCTCAGCAAAAAGTGGGCAAAGCATTAATGCAATCTTTAGGAGCAAGTGGGTTTAATTGTTTCCAAAATAATTTTCATTCTTCTGGGCAAGAAGTTTATCACGTGCACTGGCACGTTATTCCACGCTTTCAAAGAGCCGAGTTTCCTTTATGGAAGCAAGGAGCTTATGAAAATATTGATGAAATGGCTGAATTTGCAAAGAAAATTTCTTCTTTTATTTAACCATTTAAATAAATTATTCTTTAGGAGTTGGTATGAATAAAGCGTTAACAAAAGCGGATATTGTAGAAGCTGTATATGAAAAAACAGACAAAAATCGTGCAGAAGTGAAACAAATTATTGAGAACTTACTCGTACTTATGAAACAATCAATTAAAAGTGATCACTCTCTTTTAATTAGTGGTTTTGGTAAATTCGAGGCATATGACAAAAATGCACGTAAAGGCCGTAACCCGCAAACTGACGAAACTATTACTCTGCCTCCGCGCCGAGTTGTAGTTTTCAGACTTTCACGCAAATTCCGCGCTGAACTAAATAACGAAGCTTAATATTATTCTTAACACTTACTATAATAGTTATATATTATAGAATGTTGTTATAATCTTTTTTCTTATTGAGAATTGTTCTTAATAAGTCTTGACTCTTATTTCATTAAGATTTATTATTGTTTTAACAAAAGGAGTACAAGATGCAATTAAAAGATTTTGCTGATTATCAAATTGAGTGGGATTTAGGCCCTGAAGACGCAGTTACTCTTTATTTAGAATGGGGTAATAATGATTGGCATGCGGAGCATCCGCCTGTTCGTTCAAAAAGCGATGTGGCTATATACTTTGTAATAGATCACTGGGAAGAAAAGCCAACTCTTCGCCTTGTAAAGAGAAATTCAGATGAAGCTATTGATTTATTTTCAACTGAGCTGCCTTCACACCTTGAAGAAGAATTTAAAAATGAATTTGGTGAGCTAAAAGGCGT
>CAYJFV010000199.1:0-3664 GCA_964369275.1 uncultured Desulfovibrionaceae bacterium | reverse complement strand
TTACACTTGGCGGCGCTGGTGGCGGTATTGCATACAATCAAGAAGATTTAGAAACAAGGCATATTCTTGTAACAAATTCCCAAGTAATAGGGCAAAGAATTGGACGTTTACGCTATTTTGTAACACATGCAATTACATTAACACGCCTAACCCGTGCAGGTACTTCTTTCTTACCCGATAATAACATAAGCTTGCATTATGCAGATGAAATAGTTGCTGTTGGTACAAAAGACACTCTTGATGGAGCGGAAAGGCTTTTAGGTAATTCACGCAAGCAATTAAACCACCCGCCAATTTTACCAATTTTTCTAGGAATTTTTTTAGGAATTGTAGTAGGTAGTATTCCAATTACACTTCCATTTCTTGCTACAAAAATGAAGCTTGGTTTAGCAGGTGGTTCTTTATTAGTAGCAATATTTCTAAGCAGACTTCATAATTACAAAGGCATTGTATGGTACTTACCTTCTAGTGCAGATCATATCATGCGTGAAATAGGTATAGCCCTATTTCTAGCAGCAGTAGGATTAAATGCAGGCGGAAGTTTCTTTGAGGCTTTATTCAGCTATGAAGGCTTAAAGCTTTTCTTTGTAGGTGTTTGCATTACCTTTTTCCCACTATTTATTATGGCTATTATTGCAAGAAAAGTTTTCAAGCTCAACTACATTGTAATTTGTGGTTTATTATCTGGTAGTACAACTGATCCACCTGCCTTGGCATTTGCACAGCATATAACACATTCTGACTTACTAGCTTCTTTTTATGCAAGTGTATATCCACTTACAATGCTTCTTAGGATTGTATCGGCACAAATTCTTGTACTCATTCTATTTTCTGCATAAAAAAGCGAGGGATTATCCCTCGCTTTTTTATGTACTTTGAAAAGATATAATAATCCAATATATTTTTGCTAAAATAAAATTATAGAAAGTGGTACAGCAACAAATGCAGTAACTATTGCCATAATTATTGAAATGAATACAGCATAATAACGTGCTGAAGAACCAGGTAACCATTCCTTATTTCCATAAAGAAACGCACCAGGAACACCCGCTGCTGGCGTTAAAATAGCTGAAAGAAGTACAATAAAGAAACACACAACTATAGGCATAACTTCAAAACCATAAGAAACCGCTACTATACCAATAATTGGTGTTAAAATATTACCTACCACAATAGAATTCATTAAGTTTGTAATAACAAATGCAAGCACAAGGGAAACAGCAAGAAATGGCCAATAATCAAGCCCTTGAAGTGCATTACCTAAGATAGATTCCATAAGAATAGGTATATTTGTTGAGGGTGTTACAAGAATAGAACCAAAATAAAACACAGCAGTAAGTAAGAAGAATAAAGGCCAAGGAATGGCACTTACTAATTCATTTACCTTTACAAGTGGTTCGCCCTTATGCTTAATAACAATAAGTAATGCAAACACAATTAAAGAACCAAGATTTGCTTTTGACTTTAAATAAGCAGTTATAGGAAGAGATGCCGGCAATAAGCTAGGAAGTAACATAAATATAGCGTAAGCAGCAAAAAGGAAAAGAATGGTTTTTTGCTTCCAATTCATAGGCGGAAGCGGGTTTGCTTTTAACTTTTCCGTATCAAAAGTAAGCAAGGGGCCAACATCAACACGAATTATATAACGCATTGCAAACAAAATAAGTGCAATAACACACATTGAAACAGTAAACAGTAGTATTATCCAAGAAATTACATCTACAGGAATAAGCCCTGCTTCAGGATTTGCTGCAACAAATCTGTTATAACCAGTAGACATAAAAAGTGCAGGCCCTTTAATAATATCTGTACTTGTTGAAAGTGTACCTGCAATTACCACGTTTCCTACCATGAAAGTAACAAGTTTATCACCTGGTTTTAACCCAACTTCATGAGCAATTAAGTATACTATAGTCCATACAAAAAATAGTGTTGCCGTAAAGGTAATAAAACTAGCAAAATACGTTCCTAGCATCATAGCAAGAAGAAGTCGCCATGGCCTTCCTTGAATAGATTTGTGCGTTAGAATAGCATTTGCAATATAGCCAACTGATTGGCTTTTCATAAGTGCGGCAATTAGAAAGAAAAGGAAGAATAACATAAATGTTACAGGATGCCCCATAAGTTGCATCATAGCTTGCCCAATTTGATAATGCGGATTCATAGCAACAGCTAAAAAGCCTACTATACTAGGCCAAAATGTATCTACAAAAATCCAAAGATAAAGCAAGCCTAAAAATACTATAGCTGCCACCCAACCTGCTTCAGAAAGTGTAATAATTGCATTGCCATCAACAACAGGAAATCCCATCTTTGTAAGTTTATCTGTAACAGGAAAGGCAAATTTAGGCGAAGGTAATAAAGGGCCAATAAACATAATAGCAAGCCCTATAAGACTGTGAACCAAGGTAGAAATAGAAAAACTTGCTGATATTTTTGCTGCTTGACTCATAAAATCTCCTTAATAATTTTACAATTATAAAGTCTTTGCTCTTATGCCCTACGTACAAAAAGTAAGGCATAAGAACACAATAGGGGATAAAGATTTATGCGAAGAAAGAAATACCAGTGCAGTATTTTTTATCATCAATAATAATTTTTATTTCAAACTTGCCAGATAAACCAAGTTTGCTAACGCTTAATTTGCTTACATCAGCCTTTGCTTCTAGGTAGGTAGATGAACACATAGCTAAATAATTTTTACCAGCTGTATTAATATAATAACCATGAGCTTCTTTTTCATTTTCAAGCACCCACATAGCAAGCGAACCACGAGGGAAAAGACCAGTAAGAACAAGTTTATCAAATTCTTGCTGAATGTTAATAAGATATTGAAGTGGAACTGCTTCAGTTACTTCTTCAACATCTGGAATAGTATCAAATTCAGGTGTTATATCTAAATCACCAATAACTTTACCTTCACCTAACACTTGCATAGCTTCGCAGCAATAAGGCGACATACGGCTTGCACGATAGAAATTACCTGGAACTTCAATGTAATACATCAAAACACCATCTTTTTCGATAACTGTTTTAGAATGAAGCGTTACACGCCCAGGCTCGTTAACATGATCAAGGAAAGCAAAAGTTGGTAGAGCATCAGTTGCGTAACCATCAAGATATCCAATACCACCTGAATGGGTTAAGTAATGCCCTTCTTCATAGAAAATTACACTGGAAATGTAAGGTGAAAAGAAGTCCTGCCCCCATTCTTTACCAAATTGCCATACTTGCTCGATTTCCATTTTTTCAGTATCGATTTTATAGCGTACACCACGGCTAAAGTTATCGCGGTTTCTGATTTGTTTTTCTTTTATTTTTGCACGGAATTGACCGTTATCAAACGCCATAATATCACCATTTGGAGTAATTACACAAGCATGCTGTTCATATTGCCAGTCAAATTTTGATAAATCGCCTACAGGTTTGAAGAAATATTTTTGCATATCTGCAGGCCAACCTTCAGGGGCGCCAAGAAGCCATACAAGTTCACCTTTACCTCCATTTCCTTCATAATTAAAACAAGCAACTATATCCTGATGACGGCCAGAAATAATAATTTCTTTCTTCTCTTCATCAACCCAAAGTGCATTGTTATGGAACCAATCGTGCGGATCTTGTGAGGGTGAACCACCTACATCTTGTGGTAGAAAGTCTTTAAAAT
>CAYJFV010000198.1:0-3686 GCA_964369275.1 uncultured Desulfovibrionaceae bacterium | reverse complement strand
AATATAGTTTTCTGGGTTATCAATTTGAGTTGTTATTATTTTATAAAACTCTTCTAGGTTAGAAAACCTTTCCATACCCCAACCGCCGCCGCCCTGTTTTGGCTTAAGTATAACAGGGAATGTTAGGGTATTTAAAGCTTCTTTAGAAGCAATAATTTCTGTAAGTTCAAGAGTAGGCGGTGTATCTAAACCAATTTCTTTGGCAATAGCTGTTAAAGAACCTTTAGCATGAATTTTTAAAGCTTGTTCATAAGTAGGAAAAAGAACTGCAACTCCACAGCGTTTAAGAAGGTCAATATGTTTTAGGCAAGTGTATGTTTCTTCAAGTACAGGTATAAGGATATCTATTTTTTTTGCATGCACAAAAGAAGATATAGAATTGATAAAGCTTTCTTGCATAGTAAAAGGCGAGGGGTATTTCATACTGCCTTTGCAATAGCGTGACATTCCAGCCATGGTAAATAGGCTAGTATCACCAATATATACTTCATAGCCTTTAGCCGCAAGACTACAACATATAGCATAAGCTACACGAGTATTTCCTGATGTTACTAAAACTTTTGGCATGATATATATTTCCTTATAGTTAGAATATAATTAGCTATTGAGTCTAAATAGCTTATAAAATGTTTATTGTATAATGTCAATAATACCCAAATAGGCTTTTTAAAATAAAAATCTAATTATTTAAGATTTTACCTTTAATGAATGTTAATAAAATTTTGTAATATTTTTTATATAATACGCATGATATATATAAAATAGGCATTATAATTACTACACCAAGCATAATACCAGTGAAAGAAAATAATATGTTTTCAATACTATGCATAATTGATGAAGGTACACGCAAAAGAACAAATTTAACTACGCGAAGTAGCATTGTATGGGCAATATAGAAAAAAAGTGGTGTGCTTCCTAAAACAAGTAATACTTTATTTGTTAATTTATATTTTTCTAGCACAGCTAAAAAAGAAAATGTAAATGTAAAGCAATAAAGCACATATTGTAAAGAGGGTGGATATTTATTTAAAGTTACAATATCGCCAAGGGTTTTAAGCACAGTATCTTGCACTTGCCAATGGCTAGGGTCACCAAAAATACCGCTAAAACGTAATATAAAGAATACCACTAAAGATAGTATAGCAAGTTTTCGCCATATTATAAAGTTCTTATTTGTATTTGTAAAAATTGAACCGCATAAATAGCCTAATAATAGCATGCTAAACCAAGGCATTATAGGGTATAAGTTATATAATTCAGCACCCCACGGTAATGGGATTGAAGTTTCTTTAAAGGCAAAGTTCCAAATTGTGTTTATAAAAGATAGGTTGAAAGATATAGTTTCAAAATAGCCTTGCCCTATTAGCATTATAAAAGGAATAGCCCATAATATTTTTTTAGGAAATTTAGCAACTATTGCAAGCAAAATCATACCAATTCCAGTAGGCCAAAGAACGTGAAGTGTTATAACTCCGCCCTTAGAAAATGGGGCATAGAAGAAGAGTAAGCAGTTGATTAAAGCAAGTATTAAGCCACGCACAATTAAATATTTTGCTAAGCTTTCTTTCTCGCCATGTCTTTGTTGCCATAAGAAACAGCCTGCACCAGCTAAAAATAGAAAGGTTGGTGCAACAAAATAGCTTGTAAAGTATAAAAGCCAAAAAGAAGAGGTGTGAATATTTTCAAGTAAACCTGCACTAATAGGTAGGGCAGTATTTGCACTACCTAAAACACTTTGTGCAATATTACTTAGATGTATACGCCAATGGTCAATAAACATGCCTAGCATGCATATTCCACGTAGCATATCTATAGAATATATTCTATTTTGCTTAATTTCCAATGTATTTACCTAACTTTTTGGATTCCACGTTACAAACATTTCACCTTGCCATAAGCGAATTAAGCCATAAATTCCTGCTAAGCTTTGCAGCATAAATAACCTTGAAATTCTACCAAAAATTTTAGCTTTTTCGCCTAAATACGCACAAGTTATCAAAGCAATTACACCAAGTATGCCAAGAATTGGAAAAATGCCCTCAGCAAAAAATGCACTTATTGTAAAAAATACAAGCCATACAATAGCTAGCCAACGCAAAATTTTATGTGTGAAGAATTGCCATAAAAAACCATAGCATTTATTTTCTAACAAGGGTTTGAAATAAGTGAAAAATACATACCATGACTGTGTCATTATACGAGTTTGCCTTGCAAAAGCATTACTATCATCTTCAGCAGGTTCACTTATTATAGCATCTGTTTTAGCTAAAGCTTTTTTATTAGCTAAAATTACTTGAATTGGGTGAGCTAAGTCGTTAATAATTTTTGTTGGTAATTTAGTATATAATTCTTTACGCATAGCATAAATTCCGCCGTCAGCACCTGCAATGCCAAATAATAGCCCCTCATAGTTTTTAAGCCATTCTTCGTATTGTCTATACACGCTACCAGCAGTTTCATTACCATTATCATCACGGTAAACGCTTCTACCACTCACTAAACCAACATTAGGGTCAACAAAAGGTGATACAATTTTACGCATAGCATTTTTGTGTAGCATACTATCGGCATCGGTAAAGAAAAGAATTTCGCCTTTTGCTTCTGTTGAAGCTTTGTTTAAAGCTGTTGTTTTACCTTCGCGGGGTTCTTGGCGTATAAGCCTAATACGTTCAATTGTATGATTTTCTTTTTCTATATAAGTTTTGATAATAGCATCAGTTTCATCAGTGCTTTCATCAGATATTATAATAAATTCAAGTTTGTCTTTTGGGTAATCTAGCTCAAGAAAGTTATTTAATTTATCTGCTATAACTTTTTCTTCATTATAAGCGGAAAGTAAAATACTAACAAAGGGTAAGTTTTCTTCTAGTTGATGTATATGCGGGCTATTATACTTATTTATCTTTTGTAGTATGATTAATACAAAAGGATAAATTACAAGTGGGTATACAAGTAAAAATGCAAATAACCAAAATAGAAAAGTCATAGAAAGTATCCTTTAGCTAAGAAGCTGATATATTGGTTAAAAATTGAGTTATAGCTTTATAATCATCTTCTTTAACATAATTATGAGTAGGAAGAGTAAGCAAGTTTTCTGCTAAGAAAGTAGCACCAGTATACATTTCATTGTCATTGCTAGAAGCATTAGCTAAGTATGGTTTTAGGTTTTCCACTTTATATAAAGGTAAAGGAAAACCACGGCTTATGCCTAGTTTTTTAGCACTTTTACCATTATTATCTTTTAGGATTTTATCTATATACTTTGTTTTATCATCACTTGGCAAAATAGGGTAACGCAAGTATATGTTTTTTGCATTATCTGACGGTGTAATAGCTTGAAAAATATTTTGGCTATCAATATAATTTTTATACTCTTTTGCCACATCATTACGCATTTTATTTGCTTTTTCTAAAAGCTTTAAGTTTTCAATAGCAAGGTTTATTCTATATGGCGACATTTGCCCATCGTGAACATTCGTATCAAAAATTGAAGCACCTATATTTAAAAAAGGCAACGAGGCAGGTATGCTATAAAAGTATGGATTTAAGAGCATATATAAAGCCAAAGCCTTAATCATAGTGGGTATATCTGCTTTAATATCTAGGCTATTTTTATTATATGAAGAATATATTTTTCTAGCAACTTGTTCAAGAGCATAAGAAACCTTACTTGAATTAGTAAG